>NZ_DBMAFI010000028.1:45676-46056 GCF_057864385.1 Bilophila sp.
TTCAAAATGGAACCAGGAAAGCTTTCTTTTTCTACTTTTCAATTGAATATTGACAATATTGCATTCACAAAGAATGCACTACAAGCATTCAATATAACATTTCCTTACAAGAATATAGAACAAGATGAAAGAAAAAGCAAAAAAGTTTTTATTGACATCAAACATAATAATTATCTATGCATGAGCATAAATGAAGGAAGGTTCTTACCTATATCAACAACTGTCTATAATAAAAAACTCCATAAGGAGTTTCCAAACAAAAGAACTTCAAATGAAGCAGAATGGGAAGAGCAATTTTATGTCATTTATGATTTTACATCTATGATATTATATATATCAAACAGTAAAAAGAAAGGTGTTGTCGAAGAAATATTTAAAAG
>NZ_DBMAFI010000029.1:0-42802 GCF_057864385.1 Bilophila sp.
TGATTATGTATGGTATGTCGGAGAGCGATTCCACCAACGAGAGCAAAGCCCGGGTGATGGAAATATGCTCATTGCAATATGTTGGTATTGTACTTTTTTTCTTCCCTTGGTATCTGTCGTAAACAAACTGAAAATTTCATTGGTACTGCAACTGTTAGGAAGTATTATTCTTATTGTTGTTCCATTTGTATTTTGTCATATCAGATACAATCAGAAGAATAAATATTTGATAGGGTTGCAATATAAAAATAAAAAGCATTGGGGACGCCGTCTGCTTATAATATGGAGTTTCTTGCTTGCTGTAATCATAATGGAATTTATTGTTATGATAAAAATTGGATTTTGGCATATTGGAGCCTAACTATAGGCTTTACCTATCGAGGACACAAAAAGGCCGAAACAATAAACTATCCGCTATGCGGGCGGTTGTTATTTGGGACTATATCCTTTTAACTGCGAGGGTGTTGGGTAGTTACGAAGTGAAAAAGAATGGAACACGTTCAAGAAGAGGGATGGTTACGGCGTGTCCGGGAGTTGAAAAAGAGCTGGATGTCTATCCCAAAAATATTCATGCAAGCACACGGGCGAGAGAGGATGTGATTCCCTACGCATTGTTACTGGAATCCATCGTTAAAAGAGGGGAGGGCTCTTTCAAATGAACAGCGATTTTTACCTAACTCTTTAGAATGGTACAACGCTTGATCCGCCGCAGTATATGCTTCCATAAAATTCCGCTTTCCTTCACAGAACGCGACACCAATACTGCATGAAACATCGTATGTCCCCGATATGGACAGTGCGGCTATATCTTTGCCTATCTCGTCAGCTTTCTCAATCATCTTTGCCTTGGATAGATTGCTTACATAGACACAGAATTCATCTCCGCCCAAACGGCCTACCATCCCGTGTCCATCAAAATGAGCCTGAAGAATACTGGCAATAGATATTAAGACCTTATCCCCGGCGGGATGGCCGTATGTATCGTTAAGCCGCTTGAAGTTGTCTACATCCAGTATAAGCAAGAAACCAGAATTGTTATCGCGTAGAGCCATGTCGACATACCGCGTCAGGGTCATTTTATTGTACAACCCTGTCATCAAGTCGCGCTTAGCCTGCTGAGTCAATTTCAGGAGGTATTTTTCAGTTAGGATCAAGACAATGGAGACGACCAAAAATAACGAGATAACGGCTACTAAAAACTGTGCTCCCAACTGCCAAAATTGGCTTAGGATTTTTTCTGATATGGCAACACCTTCACAACGCAATATCATTTCTGTTCGATTGTAAAAATGATACCATAGCCCTAATGTCAATAGAAACATCAATAGGATAAATCCGGCCAAACCCAATAAGATTTTCGGGTGTGCTGCAATACCTTCCGTCTTTTTTATTTCATCACGGATAAAGAGTATTTCTTTGGAATTTGATACGGCGTAAACGCCTATTATGAGCAGGCCGACGACACCCCATTCTATAAAATTTTGTAGAGACAATTTTCGTAATAGTCCATAAAACAGAGTAATGCCGGATTCAGGAAACAGGATTTGTATGGCTGTGATTACCAAAAACGAGTGCAGAAAGTCTGCTAGGATAGCTGCGAACGCTATGCACGCTTTTTTATATCTGGTGTTCTTTTTTGCATGAAGGAAGAGGCAGCCCGCCAGAAACCCAAAGGCCATCCGCATTCCAACGCTGACTATGAGGCTGGATACTGGAGCACCACTGATGAACGGTGAAAAAATTTGATCGGCATACGCTGTAGCAGTCACGGATGCTTTCCACATGCTCGTCAGCCCAAATATTCCACCTAGAACCAGGCCTTCCGCAGGCCCAAACAGTAATGCCCCTATAAGAACCGGCAGTGGCATGAGGGTAAAAGAGATAGGCGGAATAACAATATAACCGAATGCGGAAAAGGCGAGTACCAGCTCCACGGCCACAAGGATGGACAATATTGGAAGATAGAGTGGAGAATTGCGCATAGACATGATGATATTTCTTTAGTGAGTGTAATTTCAAATAGTTTGCTAAAAATTACGCTATCTGTCCATAGCTGATCAGCTGGCCAGTGGGAATTTTATTTTAGGTTGGCTTGAAAATACGGATGATTACCCGATATTCCATTTGGATTCAGTGGTTACATCGGCAAGGGGAATTGGGATAGGCCAGTCGCCGGTACAGCTTTCAGTGACGCCCACATCGGCTATTTCATGCCCGGCGTCGGTTATAAAAATGGATCATACTGAAAATTCAAGCCTTCTCTTGAGCGGGACATTCACTTCTGCAATGAAAGCCGTATTTCAACTATCTGAAATTCAAAATGAATTTTTTAGGAAATCATCGAAAAGGCGAATGTCTCCTTGAGCGCCTTTTCAGTATCTTAAAAGCATGTGGGCCGACAGAGCAGTTCGTCGGCCCGTTTTGCATTGTTAGTGGACTGGTTAAGCAAGCGGCATGTGGGCCGTTGGGTTTTGTTTTGTGCTGGAGTGGGAAGGTTTATGCGGGGAAAGCATCCACGGCCTGTCCACAACAGGCGGGGATTGCTTTCTTTTTTGTTTTAGATCGCGTTTTTTCAGAGAAAAGAGAGGATCAGGCAAGATTAAGAGAGAATTGTGTCTACCGCACGGTTTCGGCTAACGCTATCGTATATTCCATCATCACTTAACCATTAAGGATATATGCTATGAATCGACTCTCAGCAATGATGTTGGCCGTGCTTTGGGCTGTTTCTCAGGGGGTGCTTGCTGTTCCGGCTGAGGCCGCGGAATCCGGCAAGACGGGACAAGTCATCGTGCGAAATGGTGAACAGGCTTCCATCAAGGGGGCGGATACGATTTTTACAGGCAGCGTACGCATTGATCCCCTCTACGCGGCGAACAATGATATGCGCTCCAGCGGAGGCAGCGTCACATTTGAACCGGGGGCCCGTTCCAATTGGCATGTCCACCCTGTGGGGCAGGTGCTGATTGTTACTTCCGGTGTTGGCCGGACTCAGGAGTGGGGCAAGCCGATGCAGGAAATCAGGGCGGGGGATGTAGTCATATGCCCTGTGGGAGTCAAACATTGGCACGGCGCCGCACCGAATAGCGCTATGACGCATATTTCTATTTGTGAGGAAAAGGAGCCCGGCAAGGTTGTAGAGTGGATGGAAAAAGTGACCGATGCCCAGTATAACGGCAAGTGATGCGGGCTGAAAAGAAGTATCTGAAGCCATTCCCTGTTTCCCCGTAAAGTCTGCTGGGGGAAACGGGCAGGAAATAAGGTGCTGTCTGCTCTTCGGAGTAGGAAGCCGTTTCTCCCCCTATAGGGAAAACGGCGATAATGGAGTCCGTCATATGGAAAAAGATACTTCTTCCACCGTCGCTGTGGGTGATTCGGCCATCCTGCGTACAGTTCACAGCCTTCCATATAAGGGGCCGGATACATGGTTTTACCGGCACGGTTCAGATCCTACGTTCCCGGTCGCGTCGTATGTGCTTCAAGCGCATATGCCACCTCTGAGCCGGGAGCCCGTGCTGCATGGCATCCCCATCCTTTGGGGCAGGCTCTGATCATTACGGTTGGAGTCGGCAAGGGGCAGGGAGGGCCGATTCAAGAGGTTCGCCCCGGCGATGTGGTCTTGTTTCCTCCGTGTATCAAACACTGGCACGGAGCCGCGCCCGGCGTCGCCATGCCCCATATTTTCGTGGCTGGAGAAGAAGGCGGGAACAACGTCGAGTGGCTGGAAAAGTAGCGGAAGGGCAATACATGGGGAATCCGTTGCCCCAAAAGGCCGGGGATGTGGCCTTGCCTTATATGCCGTGCGCTGGAAACATATTTTTGAAGGCTGTGTTATAGAAAATGGTTGATGCTTTTTTCCTTGAAGTTCCACAGGGATAACCGACAAAATGCCTTAGCCCTGTATTCCACCAAGAGGAAAACCGGAGAAAAAGGCTGTATTTTCACCGCACTGTGGAGATGAAACAACCACAAACTATAACAGAGCCTTTTTGAAAACATACGGCGATATATTTTCTGTTTTCGAGTACGGGATGCCACGAAGCTGCTTTGAAAGAAGAATGAATAAAAAGGTTACAAACACCATTGTGTAAAGGCAATTAAGGAGTGCACAGTATGGCCGGACAGTTTTCGCGTCGGAGTTTTCTGAAGGGTGGAGCGTTCGCTGTAGGGGCCTTCGCCTTGGGTGGGTTCCCCAGAGCCGATTCAGCCATTGCCGCGCCGCAGGAAAAGGCCAAGGTCTTTTTTACGAAGGACATCAGCCTCGAAGGGTTGATGAAGGTCTACGCCCGCGTCAATCAGGGCATGATCGGCAGGATCGCCATTAAGCTGCATACGGGCGAACCGCATGGGCCGAATATTTTACCCCGTGAAATGGTCAAAGGGTTTCAAGCGAATATCCCGAACAGCAGCATTGTGGAATGCAATGTTTTGTATCCCAGCCCAAGGCAGACCACGGAAGGGCATCGTGAAACCCTGAGGGCCAACGGCTGGACTTTCTGCTCCGTCGACATCATGGATGAGGATGGGGACATAAGCCTCCCCATCCCCGGCGGAAAATGGCTTACGGAAGTGTCCGTCGGCAAACATATCCTGAATTATGACTCCATGCTGGTGCTGACCCATTTCAAAGGGCATGCCGTGGGCGGTTTCGGCGGATCGCTCAAAAACATTTCCATCGGCTGCGCCTCAGGGAAGCTGGGCAAGCAACAGATCCATCAGCTTCCGGGCGACGGGAGCTGGCCCGGAGGCCCGCTGTTCATGGAGCGGATGGTGGAAGGCGGCAAAGCCATTACCAATCATTTTGGGCAGCATATTACCTATATCAACGTGCTTCGGAACCTGTCGGTGGATTGCGACTGCGCCGGGCTTGGCGCGGCGGCACCCACCACGCCGGATTTGGGGATCATTGCCTCGACGGATATTCTGGCTGTCGATCAGGCTTCGGTGGACATGGTTTATGCGCTGCCGGAAGCGCAGCGGCGCGACCTTGTGGAACGCATCGAGTCCCGCAGCGGCCTGCGCCAGCTTGAGTATATGAAGCTCCAAGGCATGGGGAACAATCAATACGATTTGATCACTGTGTAAGGCGGCAGGATTCCGCCGATGTGCGCGGAGGGCAGCGGCGGAGGCGGCAAGGCGGTTCTGGAAGTGGGCCGGAAGCATTCGCCTTTTTAATGAGTTTCCCCAAAATTCATTTTGGGCTTCAGATAGTTGAAATGCGGCTTTCATTGCAAAAGTGACTGTCTCGTAGGCCGGTTCGCCTTGCCGCCTCCCGTTCGCGTTTGAAAGGTGAAACGCTTTGGATATTCCATGAAAAGGGGGAAGTGCGTGGCATTGGGCTTGGTGCCTTTGCTCTGTATCCTTGCCGGGGGAGGGTATGCTTTCATGCCGCAGGCTTCATTCGGCAAGCTGCCTGAAGGTGCCCGTCTTGACGCAATATCGCAGTCGCCCCACTATGAAGGCGGCGCTTTCCACAATACGGAGCCGCTGCCGCTTATGGAGGGGGCGGCATTGTGGGCGCGTTGATGAAATACGTTTTTCCGTCGTTGGCTGCGCCAGCAGATGCCTTCAAAAAACTCAATGAAATCCATTGCGGTAACATGGCATCAATAATGTTTTGACAGAGCCTAAGCGAAAGGCTCTGTCATGGTATGTGGTTGTTTTGTTTTTACAGCACAATGAAAATACAGACTTTTTATCGTGTTTTTCCCTTGCGGAATCCCCAGCTGAGGTATTTTGTTGGTTATTCCTTTGGAACTTCAAGGAAAAAGCATCAACCATTTTCTATGACACAGCCAAGCGAAAAGGCCCCGCGCATACCTGCTCAGCCTGAGGGATGTGCGGGGCCTTTCTTGGTGAAGGGATGGCCTGCATTTTTCAGAAGGCTATCATATGGTTGTTTTTTCTGTAGTACACTGAAAATATATACTTTTTATCTGATTTTTCCGCTAATGGACTCCATGATTGGGGCGTTTTATGAGTTATTCCTTTGGAACTTCAAATAACCAGCAAAACGCCTTGGCCGTGGATTCCGCCAATGGAAAAACTGGAGAAAAAGGCTGTATTTTTCACCGATCTGTGGGGATGAAACAACCGCATGCTATGGCTGAGCCTTTCAGAAAAGCTTCCCTTCCGGCTTCATGCGGCTTGAAAGCCCATCAGCACGAGCGGGCGTATTTCTTCGCCTGTTCGCTGATCAGATCCATGTCTTCAAAATAGTTGATCTTCATGGCCCGCCTTACGTCATCCAGCGTCCGGGCGGCGGCTTCGCGGGCCCGTATGCTGCCTTCCTTGAGAATGTCATAGATGGCGGGAATATCCTTTTCAAGTTCCCGGCGGCGGCTGCGGATGGGCTCCAGTTCGTCCTGCAGGACGTTGTTCAGGAACTTTTTGACCTTCATGTCGCCGAGGCCGCCACGGGTATAATGGGCCTTCATTTCTTCGATATTCTGATAATCCGGGAAATGGCGCTCAAAATGTTCGGGGCGGCTGAACGCGTCCAAATAGGTGAATACCGGGTTGCCCTCGACCTGGCCGGGATCTTCCACGCGGAGGTGGTTCGGGTCGGTGAACATGGACATGACCTTCTTTTTGACCTCGTCCGCGTCCTCGCCCAGATAGATGCAGTTGCCGAGCGATTTGCTCATTTTGGCCTTGCCGTCGATGCCGGGCAGGCGCAGGCAGGCCTTATTGTCCGGGAGCAGCATTTCAGGCTCGACCAGCGTGTCCCCGTAAACGGCGTTGAACTTGCGGACGATTTCCTTGGTCTGCTCCAGCATGGGGGCCTGATCTTCGCCAACGGGCACGGCCGTTGCTTTGAAGGCCGTAATGTCGGACGCTTGGCTGATCGGATAGGTGAAGAAGCCGACCGGGATGCTGGCCTCAAAATTGCGCATCTGGATTTCGGATTTCACCGTGGGGTTGCGCTGGAGCCGGGCCACGGTCACGAGGTTCATATAATAGAAAGAGAGTTCGCAGAGTTCCGGGATCTGCGATTGGATGAACATCGTGGATTTTACCGGATCAAGGCCGCAGGCGAGGTAGTCGAGCGCGACTTCGATGATGTTCTGGCGCACCTTTTCGGGATGTTCGGCGTTGTCGGTCAGCGCCTGCGCGTCCGCGATCATGATGAAAATCTTGTCGTATTTGCCGGAGTTCTGGAGCTCCACCCGGCGCTTCAGCGAACCGACGTAGTGGCCGACATGCAATCTTCCGGTGGGCCGATCTCCAGTCAATATAATCTGTTCCATTACAGCTTTCCTTCTCGCCTGTTTCGTTTTTCGGTTGACGCTTGCGGCGTGCGCGGGTGGCGTCGCAGCGCGCCTCTCCATGCTCGGGCCCCGCTTCGTAACGGTTTCTGTTCATACATGATAGGGCGATGAAGTTCAAACGCCCGGAACTACCCTCGGATGGAGGAGGGACGGGCGGATGCCTCGCAGAGGCTTCCTCACGCTCTTTTGCGTTGCGCAGACGGGCCTCGCCGCCCCGATTTCGGGATCAAGATCGCCCGTGATCTGCCCGGCCAGCCCACGGATCTGGACGTCATCGGCTGGGGCATCGAAGAGACGGACGCCTGCGGCATCGGCTTTCTCATGAACATGGGCTACGATGAAGTGAGCCCCGGCTATGTGGGCCGCCATACCATCGGCGGCTCCGCCATGATGGGCCTCGACGCGCTGAACGCCGTGGGCCTCAAAGCCGCCAACTACGCCGATGTCAGCGGCAACCCCGTTGCCGCCAAGATTTACCGCGTCGCCAATGTGCCCCCCTCACAGCCCAATATTGAAGGGTACCTGCTCGGCGGCTTCATGATGGCGAATCAGGAGCAGCGGCGCCACGCCCACGCGCTGGTCAAGGTGCTGCGCGAGAGCCTGCCCAAGAAGCCCGGATTTCCCCGCGTGCTGTTGCTGTGCGGTAACTGTGAAGGCGAATCCCTTGAGATCCTGCATACCGGGCCCGCCGACATGACGGCCCCGGACGGCATCGGCAGGCGCATCGAGATTTACGGGCGGGAACACGTCACGGATACGAAGTTCATCGGTGAACGGCTGCTTGCTCTGTACGGGGAATACACCGCTGAGAAAAAGCATCAGAAGGCAGGGGAGCTCCTTGGAAATCAAAGAAAAATCTTCGACGATCTCGATCGATGTCAGCAAGCGCCTTTCCTGTGGGATCACGGCGTGCGTCGCCGCTTGTAAAAAGTATGCGCGGGTATCCCCGAATTGAAGGACGGCGTGCCCTCGTTCGGACATCTGACGGTGGGAGAAGTGCTCCGTCTCGGCACGGGATGCCTTGCCTGCGAATTCGCCTGTACCTTCCACGGCAACAAGGTCATCGTCGTTGATGTCCCTTTTTTCCCGTGTGCGGAAGCCATAACGATACGGGGGAACGCCGGATGGGGCGGCTGTTTTTTATGTGCTTTGGGCGAGGGGTGGCGAATTCCGTACGGTGGGGTAAATGTTTTTTTGCTTGGCAAGTGTTGTGGCGGCGCATGGTTGGAAGCGTCCCGCCGGCTTTGGCGGACGGCGGGCCCACTGTGCATATAGACCTGTCGTCTGTTTTAGAGGATACTCGCTCCCCTCTATCGTTTTTGTAACCGGGATGCCCCACAGGGGAAAGCAGGCCGTGCGGCATGGATCGATACCGCCGGAGAGATTTCACCCCAAAACCTGCCGTGATGCAGGAACAAATGGGAGAAGGCATGGGTTTTCAAGGCAATGTTTTGGGCGGCACGATGATCATCGCCGGGACGGCTATCGGTGCCGGGATGCTGGCGCTGCCGATGATTTCGGCGGGCATGTGGATTTATTGGTCTTTGCTGCTGATGGCCCTGACGTGGCTGTTGATGCTGCGCGCGAGCCAGGCCATTCTGGAAGTGAACCTGCATTACGAGCCGGGCAGCAGCTTCCACACGCTCGTTCAGGATACGCTTGGCCCCGTCTGGAGCACGATCAACGGGCTTGCCGTGGCCTTCGTCCTGTATATTCTGGTGTATGCCTATGTGAGCGGCGGTGGGTCCACCGTGCAGCAGACCATTATGGCGGTGACGGGCAGCGATCCCGGCATGATGAGCTCAAGCCTGTTTTTCTCGCTGATCCTCATGGCCTGCGTTTGGTGGAGCACCCGGTTTGTGGATCGGCTTTCGGTCATCCTGATGGGCGGCATGGTGTTGACCTTCATCCTGTCCATGACCGGTATGCTGTCGCAGATCCGTTTGCCCGTGCTGCTTGATCTGGGCGAAAACGGATCCGGCGGCGGGGCGGCCATCTTCATTTGGTGTGCGCTTTCCACCTACCTTACCTCGTTTTGTTTCCACGCCTCCGTACCCAGCCTCGTCAAGTATTTCGGCAAAAGGCCGGCCGATATCAATAAGTGCCTGCGCTACGGCACGCTGATTGCCTTGCTCTGTTATGTCGCGTGGATTGTGGCCGCCGATGGGATCATCTCCCGCGAGCAGTTTAAGTCCGTCATCGCCGCGGGCGGCAATGTCGGGGATCTTATCCGTGCCGCCGGTTCCGGCATCGACAGCAGCTTCATCCTCCGTATGCTGGAGGCGTTTTCCTTCTTCGCGGTGGCGACTTCGTTCCTCGGCGCGGGGCTCGGCCTTTTCGACTATATGGCCGACTTGTGCAAGTTCGATGACTCCGTTATGGGCAGGGCCAAAACGACTCTCGTGACGTTCCTGCCGCCCTTGCTCGGCGGGCTCATCAAGCCGGACGGCTTCCTCGCGGCCATCGGCTGGGCGGGCCTCGCCGCAACCATCTGGTCGGTCATCGTCCCGGCCCTCATGCTGTGGGCCAGCCGCAAGAAGTTCCCGGCGGCGGCCTATAGCGCTCCGGGCGGCTCTTTGACCATTTATGTGCTGCTCATATACGGCTGTATTACCGCCGTGTGCCATATCCTTTTCGTGCTGCAGTACTTGCCCATGTACGAATAAGGCTTCCGCCAGCTTCTTTCGTCCTCCCGGTCGGCTGATCGGGAGGGCTTTTTTATGGGCTGCTTGGGCGCGTTGCCAGGCAGGTGCGGCCTGCCTGTTTGATGCACTGGTTCAGAAAAAGCTTGCTTCCCAACGCGAAATGCTCTAAAAATTCACTTTCAGTAACTATTACTAACTACCGGCTTCCCCTAAGAAGGCGGTGCAAAGAGGAGGAAGCATGAGTGAGGTTTTGCTGTGGGTGCATCCGTTGATGCAGGTATGCGCCGCCGTTCTCGGAGTATGGGCCATGTGGCAGGGGCTGAAACGGGTGGCGATGCTGCTCGGCAAGAAGACGCTTTTCCCGTGGAAGCAGCATGTAAGGCTTGGGACAGTGGCCCTCGTTTTGTGGATTCTCGGGGCGCTCGGTTTTTATGTGACGCTGGATTTGTTCGGCAGCACGCACATTACCGGGCTGCATGCCGAATTGGCGTGGCCCATCATCGGGCTGGCCGTCCTTGGGCTGATCACCGGATACATCATGAACCGCTATAAGAAAAAGCGGAAGATCCTGCCCCTCATCCACGGGGCCATCAATGTCCTTTTGATCATCCTTGTCGCCGTGGAATGCTATACCGGCGTACAGGTGTGGAAAGACTTTTCGTAAGTTGGAAACGGGGGAGAGGCAAAGGCGGCCCGTCCTCCGCACCTTCTTTGCCCTGACGGGCGAGGCCCTCCGGTGAAGACCGGATACACGAGCGGCCCTGAGATCTTCGGATTTCAGGGCCGCCCGTTTGTGTGAAGCAGGGGATTTAAAGGCGGCGTTCCAGAATGGCCTTGACGTCGTCGAAAGTCATCGACGCGGGATTGTTGGCGAATACGGCGGGCATACTGTCCAGCGCAGTCCGGGCCAGCCAGTCGAGCTGGCTTTCCTGCACGCCGAGGTCGGACAGGGTGAAGGCGATCTCCAGCGTTTTCAGAAGGGCATCCACCTGTTCGACGGCGCATAGGGAGGCTTCCTCTTCCGTAAGGCCGGAGGTTTCCGCGCCCAGAAGCCGGGCGAGCTCGGCAAAATCCGCCTGTGCGTGGGGCCGCATGAACCGCATGTATTCCGGATAAATGGCGGCAAGCCCTTCGCCGTGCGCGACGTTGAGCAGGCCGCTGATCGGGTGTTCGATGCCGTGCGGGGCGGTACAGCCCGCGCTGCCGATGGCGATGCCCGCGAACGTGCTTCCCAGCGCCACCCGTTCCCACGTTTCGAGATCGGAGGGGTTGGCCTGTACCTTGGGCAGGCCTTCATTCAGCCAGAGGATTGCCTGACGCGAATACAGCTTGCTGAACGGGTTGGCGCGGACGGAGAGGAACGATTCGATGGCGTGGGCCAGCGCGTCGAAGCCGGGCCCCGCAATGCCCCGGCTGGAGAGCGTGGTCATGAGCTCCGGATCGACGATGCTTTCCCTGGGGTATAAGGCGGGCAGGGCGAATCCCTTTTTTACATGATCCGTGTCGGTGAACACGGCGGTCCAGTTGCCTTCGCTGCCCGTCCCCGCCGTGGTGGCGATGAGCAGGATGGGCAGGGCCTGCCCGCCCTGTCTGCGCCCGTAGATGTAGTCGAAGATCGGTGCGTCGTTGTAATAGGCGAAGGCGATGCCCTTGCTTGCGTCCATGACGCTGCCGCCGCCGATCCCGATGACCATGTCGCACCCGTTGACGCGGGCCGCCTGAGCGCCCTCGGCCGCCATCGAGCCCAGCGGGTTGGGACGGATGCCGCTGTAGTGCGCCCAGCCGATCCCGGCGGCTTCCAGCGAAGCGCCCGCTTCTTCGGCGAGCGACCGGGAGTGTGCGCTGCCGGTGGTGACGATAAGCGCCTTTTTTCCGTATTTCGCGGCCAGCGCCCCGATCCGGCGGCGCATGCCGGGGCCGGAATGGATACTGACGGGATTGTGGAAATGGCACTGCATGGGAATCCCCTCCTTACGTCGGCTCGATCGCATCCGGTTTAGTTCTTCGCGCCCTTCAACTGCCACAGCCAACTGTCGCGTACCATGTCGTCGAGGTTTTTCACGGCTTTCCAGCCCAGCTCCTCAAACGCCTTGGACGGATCGGCATAGCAGCTAGCCACGTCGCCGGGGCGTCTGGCAACGATGCGGTAGGGTACGCTCACACCGTTGACGGCCTCAAAGCGGCGGACCATCTCAAGGACGCTGGTTCCGTTGCCCGTGCCGAGGTTGTGGATGATGCAGCCGGGCTTCGTTTCCAGCTTTTTCAGCGCGGCGATGTGCCCGGAGATGAGATCGGTCACATGGATGTAGTCGCGCACGCCCGTGCCGTCGGGCGTGTCGTAGTCGTCGCCGAACACCTGCAATTCCTTGCGGATGCCCGCCGCCGTCTGGCAGACGAACGGCATGAGGTTATTGGGGATGCCGTTGGGGTTTTCGCCGATGAGCCCGGACTCATGCGCGCCGACCGGGTTGAAGTAGCGCAGGATGGAGACGTTGAATTCGGGATGCGCCAGTGCCACATCGCGGATCGTCTCTTCGATGTACAGCTTGGTGCGGCCATAGGGATTGACCGCGCTGAGGGGATGGTCTTCGGTGAGGGGGAGGAAGTGGGGCACGCCGTATACCGTGGCGGACGAGCTGAAGACGAGGGCGCTACCGTGCTTGAGGCACATTTCAAGGATAGTCAGCGCGGAGTCGTAGTTGTTGCGGTAGTACATGAGCGGGTGCGCCACGGATTCGCCTACGGCCTTATGCCCTGCGAAGTGGATGACCGCGTCGATCCGGTGTTCGGCGAACAAGGCACGCATGGCGGCGACGTCGCCCGCGTCGGCCTTGATGAACGGGATTTCTTTGCCGCAGATTTCCTTTACGGCGAGGAGGACGGACGGATTGCTGTTGTGGAGGTTGTCCACGCACAGGGGCTCGTAGCCCTGCTTGACGAGTTCCACAAGCATGTGCGTGCCGAGATAGCCGGTTCCTCCGGTGACGAGAATCTTACCCATATTGTTTTTCTCCTGACGCCCGGTCTATCCGGGCTGAATCTTTTGGCTCTGTCATAGTGTGTGGTTGTTTCATCTCCACAGCACGGTGAAAAGACAGCCTTTTTCTCCTGTTTTCCCTTTGGCTGAATCCATAGTTGAGGCGTTTTTCTGGTTATTTCTTTGGAATTTCAAAGAAAAAAGCACCAAATCATTTTCTAGGACACAGCCAATCTTTTTTGCTGCTTAATCCAGCCGGGCGATCCGCGCAAGGGCCGGCGATGAGGTTCCGTCGGCGATTGGGTGACGTTTGTACGGCAACATATCGGAAAAGCTGTTTTGCCATAGGAAGATAAGGCGGCCCTAGCCTTGGTGGGATTGCCCATTTTGCCAATCCGTTTTCTATTGGAAAAGCTCCATCCAGATAGTGCATGGCTGTGCCGTAGGAAATGGCAGATGCTTTTGGGGCTCTGCCATAGAGCGTGGTTGTTTTATTTTTTATAATATACTGAAAATATAAACTTTTTATTAGATTTTTTTTCGCTGATGGACTCCATAATTGGGGTATTTTATGAGTTATTCCTTTGGAGTTTTAGGAAATAAAGCATCAACCGTTTCCTATGGCGCAGCTTTTTTTGAAGTCACATAGGAATAAAATCAACAAGATATTTCTGTTATGAAGCCCGCCAACGGAAAAATGGATAAAATTCTCTCCTTTCACGGTGCTGTGGGGGATGAAACGAGTATATCTTATGACAGAGCCTAGGCTGTGTCGTTATGTTGCATGTAACTATTTTAAAATTATTAAAAACAATCTTTTTATGGCCTTAAATGATCTAATAATTTCAATATATTATATTAAGTTGACGACACGGCCTAATCTGTAAACCTATTCTAAAATTTTAGGCTCTGTTACAGTTTGTGGTTGTTTCATCTCCACAGTGCGGTGAAAATACAGCCTTTTTCTCCAGTTTTCCCCTTGGCGGGATCTACGGCTAAGGCCTTTTTCCGGTTATCCCTTTGGAACTTCAAGGAAAAAAACATCAACCACTTTCTATAACACAGCCAAATTTCAAGCCCAAGTGCGATACAGCGTGCTTGAACCGCAGCGGCAAAGGAGCCTGGGGCCTTTGTGCACCTTGTCGCAAGGCTCTATCCCTTGAGATGGGCGGGGGGTCCCACTGGCCTTTTTATCCTGAGCAATGGGGCCTTCCAAAGCGGTCAAGCTGCATCAATCCCGTGCCGCCGTTGCGGATTTTCCATAAGGAATTCTTCCGCATAATGTCATAATAAATAAGGTTGTGTCGTGAATCAGATTTAATCTATTGAAATTACTTAACTATTTTCAAGTTGTAAAAGATTGTTTTTCATTTATTTCAAATAGTTACATATAAGACGACGACACGGCCTAGAAAATGGCGGATGCTTTTTCCCTTGAAGTTCTAAAGGAATAACCGGAAAATGCCTTAGCTAAGGATTCAGCCAAGGGGAAAACTGGAGAAAAAGGCTGTATTTTCACCGTGCTGTGGAGATGAAACAACCACATGCTATAACAGAGCCCAGCATAAAATGATTATAGATACTGCTCGGCAGGGCTGGGGAGCCCTGCGGGAGGGGCTTGAGGATTTTCGTGCTGGAGCCGCGCTTGTCAGGGATGCCCGAAGGCGTATAAGGAAAGAAATTTTCCGAATACAGCAAAACACAGTGAGAAGGACTATGAAACTGCAAGGAAAAACAGCCATCATCACTGGAGCGGCCAAAGGCATCGGCGCTGCGGCCGCCCGCCGTTTCGCCGCCGAAGGCGCTCGGATCGTCTTGGCCGACAAGGATGAAGCCAACGGGCATGAGACCGCAAAGGCCATCGTCAAAGAGGGAGGGGAAGCCGTATTCTGTCTGTGCGACGTGGGGAACGAGGCCGATGTGCAGGCGGTGTTGGACACGGCGGCCCGTACATACGGGAAGCTGGACATCGTGGTGAACAATGCCGGATGGCAGCTCAACAAGACGCTTTTGGAAACGACGGCTGAAGAATTCAACGCCGTACTGAATACGAACCTGACCAGTATGTTCCTGTTCACAAAAGGGGCGGCGAACGTCTTCATTGCCCAGAAGACGGGCGGGGCCATCGTCAACGTCTGTTCGACCTTCGCCGTGGTGGGCTCTCCGGGATACGCCGCGTACCATGCCTCCAAGGGCGGGGTGGCCTCGTTCACACGGGCGGCGGCGATTTCCCTGATGCCGCACAATATCCGCGTCAATGCCGTCGGCCCCGGAACCACGGAAACCCCCGGACTGCACGACGGCGCAAAGGATACCGGCGACGAGGCCAAAGGTATGGCGGGCTTCCTCGCCCTGCAGCCGCTCAAGCGTTTCGGCAAGCCGGAGGAAATCGCCTCGGTGATCGCCTTCCTTGCCAGTGATGAAGCCAGTTTCGTCACGGGAGCGTTGTGGATGGCTGACGGCGGCTATACCATCGTTTAGAGGCGTTTCTTTTTCATCTTTCTATTCCGCTTATACGGAGCAAACGATACGGCATCTTCCCGGTGCCTGCTTGCCCCAACCCCTATCCCGTTTGTATGTGGGGCAAACGGGATAGAGTGAGGGCTGGCGGGAAAGGCGGCGAAGGGCCAGTAGCCGTAATAGCGGATCAGAAATCGGCGGGTGGATTCATGCCT
The DNA here is from genome assembly GCF_057864385.1 of Bilophila sp. Classification (NCBI taxonomy): domain Bacteria; kingdom Pseudomonadati; phylum Thermodesulfobacteriota; class Desulfovibrionia; order Desulfovibrionales; family Desulfovibrionaceae; genus Bilophila; species Bilophila sp. Next base: position 15,569 of record NZ_DBMAFI010000029.1, read on the forward strand.
GCTGTCCGTTACATGAAATGGGGACGGCAGGGTATCCTGACAATGATCCGCCGCATCGCCCACGAGAGCCGCCCGGATCCGGAAAGTCCGCTGAAAGGTGTTTTTACCTGCCGTACCGCACATGAGCTGCACTCGCTCGAAGTGCCGTTTTCCCGCGCATCCTGCGCGATATGGCCTACGCGATCATTCGGGAAAACGGCATCCCCACAACCACGCCCCTCGTCGTGCGATTATGGCCTGCGCGATTATCCTGTCGGCGTGGACAACAAGCGCAGGCTGGTGGAGATTGGAGGGACGAAAAACGGCCTTTCCCGTCAAGGGTGCGGTGCTGGAATATGCCGTGGGGTGCCGTATGGTACACAAGGATTTGATATACGAAATACTTTCTGTTGTTGAGGAAATACCGGAAGGATGCGTTGCCACGTATGGCCAGATTGCGCGGCTGATCGGCAGGGACAAAAATTCCAGGCTGGTGGGAAAGGTTCTGAGCATGGCGGAATACTATGGTGACTATCCGTGTCACAGGGTCGTCAACCATGCGGGGCGCCTTGTGCCCGGATGGCTGGAACAGCGCCTTTTGCTGGAAGCGGAGCAGGTCGTCATGAAGGACGACAGCCATGTGGATTTGAAAAAATGCCAGTGGGATTACTGAAAAGGAGAGGGCGGTGAACCGCATAACGTACCACACAACGCCTTTGGGGCGGGTCATGCTTGCGGCGAAAGGCGATGCCCTTACCGGGCTCTGGATGGAAGGCCAGAAGTATTTCGCGGCTACCCTGAAGGGAGAAGTCCGGGAACAGGACGATTTCCCGGTGTTCATTCAGGCCAAGGGGTGGCTCGATCGGTATTTTGCCGGCGAGAAGCCCCGCATAGGAGAATTGAGGCTTGAGCCGGCAGGAAGCGGATTCAGGAAGGCGGTATGGGAAGCCCTTTGCCGGATTCCTTATGGTGAAGTCGTAACCTATGGGGAATTGGCCCAAAAAATGGCCGTGCTCCACAATAGGGAACGGATGTCCGCGCAAGCGGTAGGCGGCGCAGTAGGGCACAATGCCATTTCCATCATCATACCTTGCCACCGTGTCGTCGGAGCCAACGGAAGTTTGACAGGCTATGCCGGTGGGATCGATAAAAAAATAAAACTGCTGACCCATGAAGGGGCATATTCAAAAAGCTTTTTTGTGCCGAAAAAGAGTACCGCCCCATAACCCGCTGGCTTCGCGCTATGCTGTCATCCGCATCCCGAACCATGCCGATCCCCACAGCCCGCTGTTCATGTCGGTGAAACGGCGTACGGGGATGCGTTCGAGCAGCCTCCGGTGCGGGCCTTCATAAAAGGCTTCCCGGAAAGCGGCGCACTCGGTCACGAGGGGATTGCGGAGGGATATGCCGCCGGTGATGAACAGCCCGCCCGTGCAAAGTGTGGACAACGCCCAGTTCCGGCAGGCCCGTGCGTAGAAACGGGCATACCAGCGCAATGTTCCTGTTTCGCTTCCGAGCGCTTCGGCGGCGATTTCGTGAGCCTCCCGGCGTTCTCCGGTGAGAAACAGGTGGAGCAGGCGAAGCCCGCGCCCAGACAGCACATCATCGCCGCTCAAGCAGGCGAGCCCGGACTCCTGCGCCGCGAAATCCCGAAACGCCGCCTCCTTTTTGCCGATGAAAGGAAATATGACATGCCCTCCCTCGGCTGGAAGGGGGAGCCATGAGCCGTGGCTGTCCCGGATGAGCGAGGCTGTGCCCAGCCCCGTGCCTGCGCCGATGATGCCGATGGGCCCGCCGGGAAGCGGGCCGGGAGCGCCGAGCACGCAATGGGCGCTCGAACCGGCTTCGGTCAGGCACGCGCAGGCTTCCGCCGTGAAATCGTTGATTATCCGGCAAGAACGGATGCCGTACCGTTCCTCGGCGTCGGTCAGATCCACTTCCAGAGGCGCGTTGGTCAGCCGGGCTTTCAGCGGATCGGCGACGGGGCCGGCCATGCCGACGACGAACGCGTCGGCGGTGCGGGGATGCCGATCCAGGGCCGTCCCGCAGGCGCTGATGAGGGCTCCCGTGTCCGGGAGTTCCGCCGTTTTGCGCTTGCCCATGCGGTGCAGGGAGAGGTTTCCCTTGTCCAGGGTGAACCCGGCGAAACGGCAATTGGTGCCGCCGAGATCGACGGCTATAATGTACGGCATAGGGTCTCCTCTTTGGGGGCGTGGCAACCCCGGAGCATAAAAGGAAGTATGCCAGTTGATGCGGGCCGGAGACAAGCGGGGAGAAGGCGCTTCCTTGATGGGGGAGGGGCATCTCAAACAGGCGGGCACCCTGTAACGATGAGGAATACCCACAAAAGAGGGCCTACGGCAGGCTGGAATCTTCCGCAGCGGGAACCCACCGGGGTGCTTTGGATTCCTTTAGGGGCGTTCGCCGCCATGCAGATTTGATGGGCATGGGGTCTGTGGCTGGTTTCGTTGGCGTTCGCCGTCATACGGTTCCGAGGCTTCACGGCATGTGTTGCCGTCGGTTGGGCAGGGACGCATAGGCTTGTTCCGCGTTGCAGTTGCAGCGGGTTAGCGGGGCTGAAAAGACGAAAGGGTGAGGCATTCACCTTTTCGATGATTTTCTAGATCGTGTCGTCAATTAAATATAATCCATTGAATTATATAATTATTTTTTCAAGCCATAAAAGGGTTGTTTTAATAATTTCAAATAGTTATATAAAATGACGACACGGCCTAGGCTGTGTCGTCATTTTAGGGATGCAAAAAGGCTCTGTTATAATATGTGGTTGTTTCATCTCCACAATGCGGTGAAAATACGGCCTTTTTCTCCGGTTTTCCCCTTGGCGGGATCCACGGCTAAGGTATGTTATCGGCTAATCCTTTGGAACTTCAAGGAAAAAAGCATCAACCATTTTCTATACACAGCCTATAAAAACCGTTGGGCGGGGAATGGACTGTGCGGGCGGTCTGGGGGACAACGGGATATTCCGCTTTTTCCTCAGAAAAGATCCCCTGCTCTCCAATCCCCTCCTTCCAACAGCCGCACGCTCAGGGCAGATTCTTTTTCCTCAGCTCTTCACGGATACTCTCAATAAGCCCTTTGGCCTGCGGGCTCAGGTGTTTGCGTTTGCGGACAAGGATGCCGTAACGGACTGTGGGGAGGAAGCCGTCCAGCGGGTAGCTGACGAGAGGCCGCCAGTCCGTCCCGTAGGAGCTGGCCTTGAGGCACATTTCGTCCATGATCGCCGCCCCTACGCCGTGGAGGACGTAACGCAGCATCAGGTGGTAGTTGTTGACGCTGAGTACGGTGTTTTTGACGAAAAGGGTTGCGTCCATATTCTCAAAGTAGGGATCGCCGCTGTCGTCCATTCGTTCCGAGAGGAACGAAACGAAGGGCAGGCGTTCCAAATCGCTGAGCTTCGGCTTCTTGGGAAGGTGATAGGCGTTGTCCCGGTGGACGATGAGCAGGGGACGCGCTTGAAAAAGTTCTTCCAGTTCGCTGTGATCGGGAAGAACTGTAACTCCGGTGAGGCCAAAATCCACCTTGGAGCTTTCCACATCGTCGACCACTTCGTAGGTCAGGGCGCGCCTGATGCGGATGTTGACGTCGGGGTGCCGTTCCCGAAACCCGGAGACAATGCCGACAACTTGTGCTGCAAAGGGCAAGTTGCTGGAAAATGTAACAGTCCCTTGCAGCTTTCCGTTCAGCGTCCCAACCTCAGAGCGCAGCCCGCGCAATGTTTCAAACGTGTAAACAGTCCATTCAAAAAGTTTTTTGCCCTCTGGAGTGATCCGGAGGCTTTTTTTATAGCGATCAAAGAGGACGGTGTTGAGTTCCTCTTCCAAGGACCGGAGCTGATAGCTGATGGTCGAAGGGTTCCTGTTCATCATCTGGGCGGCCCGGCGGATGCTCCCTGTCTGGGCAACGTAGTAAAAGCCACGTAGCCATTGGAGAAAATCACCGTTCAGCTCTTCAATCATGGCGGCCTCACTGTATGATTTTTTCAAATGATAAATGTTTTTTTTCGATTTGACAATACAAGTGTTTTTGATGATGTTTTTTTCACAAGAGGGGGCGTGGGATGCCGCCGATCCTCGGCGCGGCCCGCCCCCGCAGCGAACCTCACAACAGGAAGGAACCATGAATACCTCAACTCATCCTCTCGGTACGCTCATCGAAACGGACGTGCTCGTCATCGGCTCCGGCGCGTCCGGCTGCGGCGCGGCTCTCGGCGCGCGCGAGCAGGGGTTGCGCGTCCTCCTCATGGACAAGGGCAAGTTGGAAAGCTCCGGCTGCATCGGCGGCGGGAATGACCACTATATGGCGATCCTCGATGAGGAAGGCGTCGCGCACGATGCCGCCGAGGATTTGATCAAGTTTTACGCCAAGCCTTTGAACGGCTGGACCCCCGCCATGCTGCGCAACGGCTGGTACGCCCACATGAGGCCCATGCTTGAAAAGCTGGAGGCGGCAGGCGTCAAATTCGGCAGGACGCCGGACGGCCGCTACCTCCGCACGCAGGGCTTTGGGCAGCCGGGGACGTGGTGGGTGCACATCGCCAACGGCATGACCATCAAGCGCGTGATGGCGCGGATCGTCCGGGAGAGCGGGGCGGATGTGCTCGACCGCGTGATGGCGGTCAAGATCCTCACGGACGGCGGCAAGGCCTGCGGCGCGCTCGGCTGGAACGTGAGCACCGGCGAATTCTACATTATCCGCGCGAAGACGGTCGTTTCGGCGCAGGGCCGTTCCGCCACGCGCGGCACCGACAACTCCACGCACAACCCGTACAACGTGTGGATGTATCCCTACAACACCAGCGCGGGCGTGGTGCTCGGCTACGACGCCGGGGCCGCCGTGACGGAGCTGGATACCTACCAGCGCGCGACCATGCTGCCCAAGGGCTACGGCTGTCCGGGCATGAACGGGATCAACAGTTCCGGCGCCCACGAGATCAACGCCCTCGGCGAGAGGTTCATGGGCAAGTACGATCCCATGTGGGAAAACGGCGTACGCAATAACCAGATTCAGGGCACTTTCCAAGAGCAGCTCGAAGGATCCGGCCCGCCTTTCTATATGGATATGCGGCATGTGGACGAAGCCGTGGTTCGCGAGTTGCAGGACATCCTGATGCCCGGCGACAAGGCCACGTTCGGCGACTGGGCGGAATGCACCGGCACCGACTTCCAGCACAAGCTCCTCGAAGTGGAAATCGGCGAGCTGATCTTCGGCGGCACCATCGCGGTGAACGATCAGTTTGAAACCTCCGTGCCCGGCCTGTTCTGCGGCAGCATCTTCCTCTACTGTTCCGGCGCGATGTGCGGCGGGTTCGAGGCGGGCAGGCAGGCTGCCTTGAAGGCGTCCGGTATGTCCGCGGCTGGCAAGGTGGATGAGGCTCTGGCCGCCCGCGTGCGTGAGGCAATCTTTGCGCCGATGGGGAACGACGAGACGCTTTCCTATAAGGAGCTGGAAGAGGCTGCCCGCAACGTCATGAATTATTACATGGGATTCCGCCGCTCCATGACCGGCATGGCCCGCGCGCTGGAGAAGATCCGTTTCCTGTCCGATCAGGCTTCCCGCCTGCACGCCGATACGCTGCGCGATCTCATGCGCTGCCACGAGGCGAAGGATGTGCTCACCGTATGCGAGCTGGCTATTCAGGCCACTATGGAGCGCAAGGAGTCTGGGCGCTGCGTCTACCGCCTGACCGACTACCCCGATCTCAACCCCGATATGGCGAAGCCGCTCCTGCTGACGCGCGGCGAGAATGGCCCGGTCTATCAGTGGGGCAAGGCCCCGCTTCTGTAAGGTTCATGGCGCGTTTCCTCCCGGAGGGGAGGCCGATGCGCGGATGTCGTCGAATGCGCCCTGAGCGCCAAGGAGTTTTCTATGCCCCCGAGATATAGCCGAGAAATCGAACAGCCCATCGTCATGGGCGACAGCCTTAAGGATCAGTTCCGCACCTCGCCGTGCGAGGCGTCCTGTCCTGCGGGAAACCCGATCCAGAAGATGCAGTCCCTTGTGGAAAAGGGACGCTTTGGTGAAGCGCTGCGCTACCTGCGCGCCAAAAACCCGTTCCCCGGCGTGACCGGGCGGGTGTGCCCCCACTTCTGTCAGGCGAAGTGCAACCGGGATCGTCTGGAAGGCTGCGTGAACACGCGGGCGCTGGAACGCGCCGTCTACGATCACGCGCCCAAGGGCATCGAACCTTTCACCCGTGCGCCGGAAACGGGCAAGCGCGTCGCCGTGGTGGGCGGCGGGCCCGCCGGGATGACGGCGGCCTATTTCCTGTCCCTGCTTGGGCATGAGGTGACCGTGTACGAATCCGGCCCCGTGCTTGGGGGGATTCCCCGTTACGCCGTCCCGGATTTCCGCCTGCCCCGCGACGTGGTGGACCGCGAGATCGGCTGGATACTGGAAACGGGCGTCCGCGCCTGTGTCAACGTCACCGTGGGTAAGGACATTTCTTTCGCGGAATTGCGTGCTTCCTCGGACGCCGTTGTCGTCGCCACCGGCACGCCCAAAGAGAACGCCTTGCCCATACCCAACGCGGAATGCGGCCTCAAGGCGGTGGAATTTCTGCGCAAGGCCGCGCTCGGCCAGCGTCCCGACGTGGGCAGGACGGTCGTGATCATGGGCGGCGGCGGGGTGGCCTTCGACTGTGCGTTCACGGCCCGGCGCCTCGGCGCGGCCGATGTGCATGTGCTGTGCCTTGAGGCGGAAGGCGCCATGCGCGCCCCGGAAGAGGATCTGGAACAGGCCCGCCGCGAAGGTGTCCATATCCATAATAGCTGTACGATGTCCGGCGTCCGCATGGACGGCGACCGCGTCTCCGGCGTGGACTATTTCGACGTGCAGGAATGCCGTTTCGATGAACAGGGACGCTTGTCGCTTATCCCGGTTCCCGGCGGGGAACATTCCCTTGCCTGCGACACCGTGATTTTCGCCGTGGGCATGAAGACGGATCTCAGCTTCTTCGGGGATGAAGTGCCGGAGTGCACCCCGCGCCAGTGGATCGTTGCGGACGCCGCCCAGAAGACGTCGCTTGAGGGCGTATTTGCCGCGGGCGATGTGGCTTCGGGGCCGTCGTCCATTGCCGGGGCCGTCGGAGCGGGGCGCAGGGCCGCTTTCGGCGTCCATGCCTACCTGACCGGGGAAAATTCCAGAGTCTACGTCATCAATGAAGAAGGCCGGATCGAGGCGCGCGACCGTCTCGCCGGGGCCCAGCCCCCTTATGTGGTGCCCTTTGAGGAAATCTATGGGGTGGCGCAGTACGGACGGGCCGAGCCGCAGCGTCAGGGCATCCGGGAAGGGCTGTCCTTCCGGGAGATCAACGAAGGCTACACGCCGGAACAGGCGCAGGCCGAAGCCGCGCGCTGTATGCACTGCGGGCACTGCAAGGGGTGCGGGACCTGCGTGGACGATTGCCCCGGCTATGTGCTTGAGCTGAAGCATCTTGAGGATCGGGATCGCCCGGAAGTGGCCTTTGGCGACGAATGCTGGCATTGCGCCAACTGCCGTACCAGCTGCCCCTGCGGGGCCATCGGCTTCTCGTTCCCGTTGCGGATGCAGGTGTGAGGGCACGGGGCTTTCCTTGTGGGGAAGCCCCTGCCCTACGGGAAATGTTGAGGCGTGCCGGGGAATCGTGGCGAGCGGGGATGATGCCCCCTCCCCATGAGGAACCCGGTATGCCGAGAGGTTCCCCGCCTCCGTTTCTTCAGAATCGAATGTAACCGAATCGAAAGAAGGATGACGCCATGTCCGCGAATGCTCAGATGACGGCAAGAGGCGATGCCATGTATTATGTGCATTCTTTTCTTTGCCTGTTGATCATGTTCGGCTTTGGTCAACTGCCGCCTGTCGAGCCGTTGACGGCGCTCGGCATGCGGCTGATCGGGATTTTCCTCGGCCTGCTGTACGGCTGGATCTTTATCGACATCGTCTGGCCGAGCATGGCCGGATTGCTTGCGCTCATGCTGGTGGGCGGCATGAAGCCCGTAGCGCTGCTCAACCGCAGCTTCGGCGATCCCATTGTTGTGATGATGTTCTTTATCTTCGTGTTCTGTGCGACCATCAACCATTACGGCCTGTCGCGCTTCATCTCCTTGTGGTTCATCACCCGGAAGTTCGTTGCGGGCAGGCCGTGGGTATTCACCTTTACGTTCCTGGCCTCCATGTTCATTCTCGGCGGATTGACCAGCGCTTCGCCCGCCGCCATCATCGGCTGGAGCATCCTGTACGGGATCTGTGACGTGTGCGGCTACAAGAAGGGGGACGGCTATCCGACCATGATGGTGTTCGGCATCGTCTTCGCGTCGCAGGTGGGCATGTCCCTGATCCCCTTCAAGCAGGCCGCCCTCACCGTGTTCAGCGCCTACGAGACCATGTCCGGCGTGGGGATCGACTACGCCAAGTACATGCTCATCGCGGCCTGTTCCTGTGTGCTGTGCTCGCTCCTGTTCATTGCGCTCGGCAAGTACGTGTTCAAGCCGGACATGGAAAAGCTCAAGAAGCTGGACGCGAGCAAGCTGGACACCGACGGCGCGCTTGAATTGAGCAAGGTGCAGAAGCTCATCCTCTGTTTCCTCTTCGCGCTGGTCGCCCTGTTGCTGCTTCCGAATTTCCTGCCCGCCGACCTGTTCATTTCCAGGTTCCTGAAGTCCATCGGCAACACGGGGATCTGCGTGTTCCTCGTCACCGTGATGTGCTTCCTCAAGGTGGACGGCAAGCCTTTGCTGAAGTTCAAGGCCATGATCGACTCCGGCGTCGCATGGGGCATCATCCTGCTGCTCGCCGTGGTGCAGCCGCTTTCCGGGGCTATGGCCGCGCAGGAGAGCGGGATCACGAACTTCCTCATGATGATCGTCGAGCCGATTTTCGGCGGCAGTTCCCCGGTGGTGTTCGCGCTGTTCATCGGCTTTGTGGCCACCGTGCTCACGCAGGTCATGAACAACGGCGCCGTCGGCGTGGCCCTCATGCCCGTCATCTTCAGTTACTGTTCGAGCATGAAAGCGGCCCCCGAACTGCCCCTCATCATGGTCGTCATGGGCGTCCACCTTGCTTTCCTGACGCCCGCCGCCAGCGCCAGCGCCGCGCTCCTGCACGGCAACGAGTGGTCTGATTCGGGAAGCATCTGGAAGACGGCCCCCTTGATTATTTTGTTGTCGTGGATAGCGATTGCGGTTGTGACTATCCTGTTGGGCGAAGTGCTGTTCTAGGCATGGCCCTGCGGAAGCAATGAAGGACGCCGGGGAGCTTTCCCCGGCGTTTTTCGTTGGAAAAAAGAATGCGGAGGCAGTTTTTTTCCTTTGTCGACATTGTAGCGGAACTCTTCAGAGGCCCTTGGTGATGGCAGAGAATTTTTAGAACGTCTTTGGAAAGAGGAGGATAGCGCATTGCCGCAGATGGACGGCATCGGGGGAGTAAGGGGAAATACGTTATGGATGGCACGGGGTTGTTGTTTTTCGATGGAAAATGGAAAAGAAAGTGTTCTTTAAATCACAATTATATTGACAGAAAAAACAGCAGGCTATAGATTGGATTCAAATCAAAGGGAAGAGATCGTATGCAGAGTCAGGTATTGCGATACATTCGCTTTTTTATCTTCGGGTGCTGGGGCATCTTGCTGTTGCTGATGCTTCTGTACGGCCCGTGGATGATTCAGGCGAAGCAGATCACCATTCCTGACATCAGCATCACGAACTTCATGATTCGTGATACGTCCAGTTTCTTCCCCATGCATCAGGAAGCCGCCGAACAGCTCATTGGAGAAGGCAAGGCTGTCCTGTCCGCAACTGAGGCCGTACCCAACAAGTTGCCGAATATGCGGCTTGTCGTTTTTCTTCTGCTTCTCTTCCCTCTGTGTACGAAGGTTCTGCGGACGCGTTTTTCCGAGTCCCTCCTCGTACCCCACCTCTCGGACATCAGAGGAATGCTGCCCCTTCCTCTCGCTCCCCCGTCCGGCCTGTGCTTTTCCTGATCCGTCTCTGTTTCCCGCGCTTCGGTTATTGAAGGAGCGGACCCGGTCCGAAAGGATTGCGGCGGGTATCCTGCGGCATTTTCTCCTCCATGCCATCTTTCGTCATGGCAGGGCAGGGATGCTTGCCGGGAATCCCGGATTGCGCCCGGAGTCTTCTCCCGTACCCTCCTTCCAGTGATCCGAAGACGGTGCCTTCCCCACATTCTTCAAACGGAATCCGTTTATTGGAGAAGTCATGTCAGGAATATTGCGCTGGCTCGATGATTGGGCTGAAGAGTTTGTCGTTTCCGTCATGTTGGCTTTGCTCGTCCTGTTGCTCGGCATGGAAGTGTTCTCGCGCTTCCTGCTCGGCAAGTCGTTCTCGTGGATGGAGGAGCTGTGCCGCTATCTGTTCGTGTGGTCGTCCTATATCGGCGTCGCCATCGCCGTGAAGCACAAGGAGCAGCTGCGCATCCTCATGTTCATGGATGTGCTGCAGAAGCGCTTCCCGCAGCTGGTCAGGGTTCTGTACGTCGTTTCCGAGCTCACGTTCACCGTATTCTGCGCCCTGGTTTTCTATTACAGCCTTGGTATGCTTGAGAATATGGTCCGATTCAAGCAGGTTTCCGCCGCCCTCGAGATCAACGTCATGTACGCGTATCTCATCATTCCGATCAGCATGGCCCTCACCATCTTTCGGACGCTTCAGGGCTTGTATCGCGATATCCGGAACAATACGCTTGAGTTCGAAAGCCGGGAGGACTAACCCATGTTGCTCGTCATATCCTTCGTCGTCTTCATGCTGCTTGGCTTGCCCCTGTTTGGGGTAATCGGTCTGGCCTCCATCATTTCAATGATCGGGATGCCGTTCCCGATGGAGTTCATCCCCCAGAACCTGTATACCGGCATGGATCAGTTCCCGCTCATCGCCACCATCGGCTTCGTGATGGCGGGGTTCCTCATGGAGCCTGCCGGGATCACCGGCGAAATCATTGAAGTCGCCAAGAAGGCGGTGGGCAACATCCGCGGCGGCCTCGCCATGGTGACCATCCTCGCCTGCATGATCTTCGCGGCGCTCAGCGGTTCCGGCCCCGCCACCACGGCCGCCATCGGCAGCATCATGATCCCCGGCATGATCGCCGCCGGATACCGTAAGGACGACGCGGCCGCCGTCTCCGCCACGGGCGGGACGCTCGGCATCCTGATCCCGCCGAGCAACCCGATGATCATTTACGGCGTCGTGGCGAATACGTCCATCGCCGGGCTGTTCATGGCGGGCTTCATCCCCGGTTTCGTGCTGACGAGCCTCATGTGCATCACCGCGTACTGCATCGCCAAGAAGCGCGGCTATCAGGGCACGAACGAGAAGTTCTCCATTGTAGGCTTGTGTAAGGCCATCTGGGACGGCAAGTGGGCGCTGGCGACCCCGGCGATCATCCTCGGCGGCATCTACTGGGGCGTGTTCACTCCTACCGAAGCCGCCGAAGTGGGCGTTCTCTGGACGCTGTTCGTCGGCCTGTTCGTTTACCGTAAGCTGACATGGAGGAACATTTCCTCGGCGCTTATCCGCACCTCGGCCTTTGCCGGTTCCGCCACCATCCTTGTCGGCGTCTCAATGGCCTTCTCGCGGCTCCTGACCCTGTACCACATCCCCCAGACCGTGGGCGCGTTCCTCGCCTCCATCTCCACCGATCCGACGATCACCCTGCTGCTCATCGCGTTCTTCATCTTCCTGTGCGGCTTCGTGGCGGATACGCTGGCGATGGTCGTGGTGCTCGCGCCGGTGTTCCTGCCCATCACGAACGCCCTCGGCATCCATCCGATCCAGCTCGGCATCCTGTTTGTGGTGTGCTGCGAAACCGGGTTCCTGACGCCTCCCTTTGGCGCGAACCTGTTTATTACCATGAAGATCACGGATGTGAAGCTCGAAGAGGTCGCTTTGAAGGCGTTCCCCTATCTGCTGGCGATGTGGCTGCTCATCATCGTTGTCGCGGCTTGCCCGGACTTCGTCATGTTCCTGCCGCGGCTCTTGATGTAATCAAGCCTGCGGCGATGCCCGCCTGACGTGGGCAGATGCCGTATGGCAAATGGAAGTGCGGATCGGATGTTTCCGGTTCGCACTTTTTGGTGGATAATGTTTATGGGGGCTTGATCGTTTGCCCAAGCGTTGGCGGCATGGGGCAAGTTAGGCCGGATAGGAACACCTATACCGGATTTTTGGGGGCTGCGGGGGACGGATTGCTTTTTCGGATTGGTATGGGTACACAAAAAGCATGGAAAATGAAAAGGCTATCCCCGGCGGGCGGGTGGATGGCTCCGGGAACCGCGAGGTGCGGGGCACATGGCGGTTTTCTGGGGAACACCCCTTGTTTGCTGAACATTTCCCCGGTGCCCCAAGGGTTCCGGGAACGCTCGTCATTGAGGCTATGCGGGCCGGTGCGGAAGCCCTCTTTCCCGGCTGGCGTGTTCTGGGCGTGAAGCGGTTCCGCTTCCGGCATTTCATTGAGCCGGGGGAGTATGATTACGCATTCACCCCCCAGCCCGATGCGGCGGCGATCCGGTGCGTCTTGCTGTCCGGCGGACGCCGTATGGCTGAGGGGACGCTCCTTGTTGCGGCGGATCCCGTGCGGGGGGAGGCATGAAACTGCTTTTCAAAGGGCCGGTCATCATTACGGGGGGAAGCAGCCAGCTCGGCATGGCGTTGGCCCGTGCCCTCAGGGAGGAGGGCGCGGAAACGCTTTCCGTCTGCCGTTCGTCCGAAGGGCTTGCGCGCTGTGGGGAAGCCGGGCTTTGCTGCCTTCCGCTCGGCGAACCGGAAAGCCTGCCGGAACGGTGCCGGGGGCTGCTCGGCGAACCGCCCGCCCATCTGGTTGACCTGATGCATTCGCGTTTTGAAAGCCTGATTGCCGGGGCCGCGCCGGAAGCGATCATGGAATGGGCCGCCGTGGATATCGGCCTGCGTGCCCGCCTTGTCCGCGCGGTGGGGCGCTCCATGCTGGCCCGCCGGTTCGGGCGCTGCGTGTTCGTTTCATCCAGCGCCGCCGAGTGCCCGGCTGAGGGGCAGGGGTATTATGCGTCCGCCAAGCTGGCTGGCGAAGCCCTGTACAGGAGCCTTTCTGTGGAACTGTCTGGAAGGGGGATCACCGCCTGTTCCTTGCGCCTGAGCTGGCTGGATGCCGGGCGGGGTGCGGCATTTCTGGAGCGCAGGAGGGAGGGCGCAGAAAAACGGATGCCTATCGGTCGGCTGGTTCGCATGGATGAGGCCGTTGAAACCGTGTCGTTTTTGCTTTCAGCTTCGGCGTCCTCGGTCAATGGTACGGTAGTGACGCTGGATGGCGGGCTTTCGGCGACGAAGACCACATTTTGAGGATAGAATGGAATACTCGGAAATAACGGATAAGGTATGCGGCATTGTTGCCGACATTTTTGAACGCGACCCCCGGACGCTCTCCGGCGCAACCCGGCTCATGACGGATTTGCCTTGTGAGTCCATCGACCTGTTGGAGATCGGCGCACAGCTGGGCCAGACGTTCCACATTCTGGTGGACGACGACGTGGTGTTCCTGCGTTCCCTGCGTTACCACGTGGCGCATGGCGGCGAACCGGAAACGGTTATCCGCCGTGAATATCCCTACCTTTCCCCGGAACGCGTGAAGGCGCTTGCCCTCGGTTTGTCCAACCCGGATGCCGTCCCGCAGCTCTGCCTTGATGACATTGCGGCGTACGTCCGCGCGGCGCTGCCTTCGCAGGAAGATGAATAGGGTCGTCATCACCGGCATAGGCTGCTGTACCAGCCTCGGATGGGAGCAGGGCGGCATTGCGCGGGCGTTTGCCGGCGGATGCCCGGCGTTCGCCCCAAGCGAAGCCCTGCTGGGGTATTCCTCCTGCCCCGTTTCCGATTTGGGGGATGATGCGGCGTATTCCCGTTTTTCGGCATGGCGGCACCGCCGCTATCTGAACCGGGGTGCGGCGTTTGCCGTCTTGTCCGGCCTTCGGGCGGCGGCTTCGGCGGGATTCGATCCGCACATGCCTCCACAGACCTGCCTGATAGGGGCATCCGGCCCCATGCTGGATTTCGATCGGGAAAACGGGCTTCCTCCGGCGGATTCCGAGGCGCTCGACGCCCTATGGCTCTTGCGTTGGCTGCCTAATACCGCCAACTCCGCGTTGGCGCGTTTTCTCAATATCCACGGGGAGGGCCTCGTGATCGGGACGGCGTGCGCGTCCGCGTTGCAGGCTATAGGGGAGGGCTTCCGGCGCGTGCGGTACGGCCTTTCGGAAACCGTCCTTTGCTCGTCCGGGGATTCCCGCCTTTCCCGCGGCGGGATGCTTGGGTATGCCAAAGCCCATGCGCTTAGCCGGAACCCCGTGCCGTCGGAAGCGTCCCGCCCCTTTGACGAGGCCCGTGACGGTTTTGTCCCCGGCGAGGGTGGGACCGCCTTCGTGCTTGAATCCTTGGAGTCGGCGCGGGCGCGTGGGGCGGCGGTGTTTGCGGAGATCCTCGGCTTTGGGGCTTCTCTGGACGGAGGGGCGCTCACCGCGCCCGACGAATCGGCCCGCTTTGCGGAGCAGGCGGTACGGGGGGCGCTTGCCGATGCGGGCCTTGAGCCCCATGCCGTCGATTGGGTTTCCGCACACGGTACGGGGACCTCCCTCAATGACCGGAGTGAGGCCGTATTATTGGAGAGGGTTTTTGCGCAGGCGGGGGCGCGCCCCGCCGTGACCGCCCTCAAGTCATGGATCGGGCATGGCTCCGCCGCCTGTGGGGGGATGGAGCTGGCCTTGATGCTCGCCGCATGGCGATCCGGGCAGTTGCCGCCCATTCGGAACCTGCGCGAACCTTGTTCCGGGCTGTTGGATTTTGCCGCAGCAACGCGCCCGTTTCCCGGCCCGGTGGGGGTATTGGAGAATTTTGGATTCGGCGGGCAAAACGCGGCCTTGGTAGTGCGGTGCGGCGATGAATGACGCCCTTCCCGAAAACGTGCCCCGGCCTTTTGTCCTGCTGGACGCGGTGGGCGCGGCAGAACCGGATCACCTCATTGCGTGGCGCCGTTTTGAATCGGCCCCCATGTGGCAAGGGCTGGAGGCCGCGGCACAGGCCGCCGCCCTGCATCAGCGGTTCCTTGCGGGATTTTCGTGCCATGCCTTCCTGTTGTCGGTGGATGAGTGCCGATTCCCCACAGATGCGCTCAATGGCTTGACGGCATTCCGTGCGGTTTTGCTGGGGCAGTCCTTACGGGCGGCAACGTATCGGGTGGATGTTTGTCTGGTATGTCCCCACCCGTTGCCGGAGGCCGGGAATACGGCGAAAACGGGGAAAGGCCCTTTGGGGATGGAATGCGGGAAAGGGGCTGTTCCGGCGTGGTCGGTTTCCCTCGGCATCGGGCTGGCGCCTTATGACGATACCTTTAGAAGGGATATGTTGGAACCTCGATACAGGCGGCTTTTTCAATGGCTGACGCAAAACGCACCCTCCGCGAATGTCTCGATGAAAGGCTGAAGGAAGGCCGGGCCAGAGGGCTTGAACGGCGGCCGCCTTTGCTGGATATGGCGGGCGAAGGCCCTGTCGTGCATATGGGGGACCGGGCTTTTTTGAACTTTACGCTCAACGACGGGCTGGGGCTGGCCTCATCTGCGGAATGGCGCGCTGAGGTCGGGGAGTGTTTCGCGGCGTTCCCGCCGTCGGCTTCGGCGTCGCGTCTGGCCGGCGGGCGGAGCCGGATCACCGAAGAAGCGGAGCAGGCGGCTGCGGCGTATTTCGGGTTTGACGAATGCCTGTTCCTGCCGAGCGGCTATCAGGGCAACCTCGCTTGCGCTATGGCGTTGATCCATGCGGGGCAGCCCGTCTTTGTGGATCGCCGGGTACATGCCAGCATAGCGCGGGGGCTCCTGTTGGGGAAAGCCGATGTGCGGACGTATGCCCATGCGGATTATGGGCATCTGGAACGGCGGCTTGCTTCCGCCCCTCCCGCAGCGGTACAGCCGCTGGTGATGACGGAGTCCTTGTTCAGTATGGACGGCACGGAGCTCGACGTGTCCCGTATGGCTGAACTCCGCAGCAAGTACGGTTTTTTCCTGATGGTGGACGAGGCCCATGCTGTGGGTGCGCTCGGCCCCGGAGGGCGCGGGCTGTGCGCCGGGGTGCCGGGTACGGCGGACATCGTTCTGGGGACATTCGGCAAGTCGCTGGGGCTGTTCGGTTCGTTCCTGCTGCTTCCCAAGGGGTTCGCCGCCTTTTTTGAAAGCCTTTCCTCGGCGGTCATGCATTCCACAGCCATGCCTCCGGCCCATGCTGCGGCTGTTTTGAAGCTGTTGGAACGCTTGCCGCTGCTTGAAGCCGAACGCGCCCGGCTTCGGGACAACGCCGTGTTTTTTCGCGCCCGTCTGTCCGAGCTTGGGATCCCTACACGCGGCACCGCCCATATCGTTGCGGTACCTACAGGCGGGGAAGCAAGAACAACCCACCTTGGGGAACAGTTGGCGGAAAGGGGCGTGCTGGCACTGGCGGCCCGCTATCCTACGGTTCCCTACGGCGACGGCTTGCTCCGGTTTGGGCTCACCGCCTTGCATACGCACGGCATGTTGGAGCGGACGGCCTGCATCCTTGCGGACTTGTGGGAGTAAGTGTTGGGATTGGCCGTTGATGTCCCCGGATCCGTTCCGAAGTGAAGGACAGTCGCCTATTGCCGCATGATGCCGCCATAGGCGGGGTTCCCGATAAAACAAGGCGGTACGGATACTCCTGACGAAATGCCGACAAGCGGATTGCCGACAGGAGGAGAGGGGCTTGGCTTGTTGGAAAGGCCGTCTTTTTTCAACAGGTTCACACAGCAGCCGATACGTTTACGGCTTTGGCCGCATGTTTTGCCTGTGCAAAACACGCAATGGCTCCGCATGATCCCGCTTTTGCGCCGCAAGGGACGCCTATTGTGGGAAGTGTCCGGGATTCGGGCAGGGCGCTCCTCACCATGCCAAAAGAATTTTTTTTGGCGCTGCCCCGTTCTTTTCTACAGGGCTCTGTTATAGTATGTGGTTGTTTCATCTCCACAGTGCGGTGAAAATACGGCCTTTTTATCCGGTTTTCCCCTTGGCGGGATCCACTGATAAGGCATTTTGCTGGTTATCCCTTTGAAACTTCAGGGAAAAAAGCATCAACCATTTTCTACAACACAGCCTTCCACAGCGTGTAAACGAAAGGCTATGCCATAGGAAACGGCTGATGTTTTATTTCTTGAAATTCCAAAGAAATAGCCAATAAAATGGCCAAACTATGGAGCCCATAGATGGAAAAGCTGGAGAAAACGCCAGTATTTTTCTCCATACTGTGGAGATAAAACAGTCATATGCCCTGACAGGGCCAAACGGAATCGTGGCCCTTATTTGCCTACGTACCGATGCCGTGTTTCCAAAGGGCAAATCGGTATGCGGAAGCCCTAACCATCGCAGGCTGCGGAACCGGCAAGAGGCATGCCGCCTTCCCTTGAGCGGACGGCCTGTACCGGGCATACCTTTTCAAACAGGAAGAAGGCGATTCGGTTGCCATGTTGCGCTTGGCGAGGACAGCCTGACGGGGCACCGTCCTTGCGGGCTTTTATTCCTGCCTTTTTGCCGTGCTCTGGCGGGGCATATCCCATGCCTGCGAAAATTCCCGGTCGGCGAAGGCTTCGGCAAGCCCTTGCATCTGCTTCAGCCGCAACACTTCATCCGGGTCCATGCCGAGTTCCTTGCCTATTTTTTCATTTGTCCAACTGTGCTTGCGGAGCAACGTCACGAGCCTTGCCGTAAGCTCCACCTGATGCGTCCCTCGCGCCATATTATGCCTGACGGTGGAGGTGATGCGATCCTCAATGCTTTTGTCAAGCCTGACCACGGGCAAATATCCGCCGAGGCTTTTCCTTATCTGTGCGTCCATCTTGGCTACCTGCCGCCGATGAAAACCGTCCACCACGACATGCCCCTTGCCGTCTTGGGCCACCACAACGGGCATGGTGAAGCCGTCCTTGCGGATTGACAGCTTGAGCAGCCGCATTTCGGGAGGGGCGACTTTGTTCGGGTTATAGTCGTTCCCCCGGACGTCATCCACCGGGACGAGCTGCGGACATGCCACCGGGTGCGGAATATCAAGATAGGCCGCAGCTAAGGCGACGATGCGATTGTATACGGCAACGCGCCTGTCCAGATCGCCCTTTTCTGTCTTGAGGGCATTCTCCAGTTCAGCCAGAAGTCCATCAATCTCCACGCTCAAATTCCTTTTTAAAGCGCACGAAACGTCCGATTTTTCGGACGGGGGCGAAGCCGTACCGCAGGTACAGCTCTTTCCTCGTCCAGAAATCCGTGGTTGTCAGATGCGTTGCACCGTTTTCCCGGGCCCTTTCAAGGCAACGTTCCAAGACCGGAACGTCCGCCCCTTCTTCCAGTGCGTATAAGTGGAGGATATTGGCCCCCTCCTTCCCCAAGCGAATCGATCCAAAGGCCGTTACCCGCTTTGCTTTCCCTTCCTCCGTCGTGATGAACCAGAGGCGTCCCGGCTCGGAACTGATAACGCCCCCCAGTTTTTCCCGGATGGACGAACTTGCCGCGTACTCCCCCAACAGCCCGAACAGCTCCCGGTTCCTTGCCGGATCATTTTCATGTTTGAATTCCAGCAGTTCCATCATAGCTCCATGTACTTCATGATGAGCTGCGCCTGACGCTCCATATCGCGCTTCGTCTGGCCAAAGCTCAATCCCTTGCACCAGTAATCGTTTTTTAACAATGTCTTGCAGATACGCCTCCAGCTTGGGGCTTTGCGGCAGGATTCCAGCTTGGGTTCGGCCTCCTGCGGGATTTCTTCAAAGCCGTGCTTCGCCCACCATTTCAAGAAGGTATTGATTTTCTCCCTGTAGTGCTCCGCCGTGGGGGGAGGCATGGTGTCGAGCAGAAACTCGGCATAACTCCTCCATGTGTGCCCTTGGGGAAGGCGGATGCGGATATTGCCGAACACGTTTCCTGAAAGCTCAACGTAACGGTTGCCGAAATTGGCCCCCTGCACGCGCCCAACCACCTTAGACCATGTTTCCGGTTCCAGCATCTTGAACAGCCAGAGCCCTTTGCGCTGATCGTCGCCATACGGCTGGCAGAGGCGCATCTGGTGGATGCCCACCCCGGCCATGTGCATGAGGTCGTAAATTTTGTTGTAGTCCCATCCCTGCCTGCCCGTGGCCGTCCATACGTCTTCCGTTTTCCAGTCATAGATCGGATAGATGTTGACGACGCCCGAAGGCGTCACCGTGCTCCAGCTTTTTCCGTTCCATCGGCGCTTGGTCGTAGAGGCGATGGTTCGGAAGCGGTTTAGGGACTCATCGCACCGGATGGCTACGATCGAGGCACAGGAATGCCCCTCCGCGAAATGCTCCGCAAACTGCGGCACGAATTCCTCGAATTCCATCCCCCGCCTGAACCATGGAAAATAGGCCTCGTCCGCAATGACGCCCGGATGGGCGGGGAGCTCGCGGACCCACAAATCCTTTGCATCGGGATCCCAGCATAACCAGTGCGACTGAATCTGCGATACGGAATTCCTCAGGTGGATGGGCAGGCATACCCAGTGCGGACGGACATCGGGCCTAGTCATGATGCGGGTGACGAAGGCATCGGTATGCGCATACCACGCTTCCAGATCGATATGCAGCACATCAAGCGGCAGGCGGCCTTTTTCACGGGCGATATCCAAGGCGAGCTGGACGACGACGCCGGAATCCTTTCCACCGGAAAAAGAAACATATACCCGCTCGAAAGCGTCAAAGGCCTCCTCCAAGCGCAGGCGCGCCGCAGAGAACACGTCCATGTCAAGCCAATGCCTCATACCGCCTGCTCCACCAGTTTCCTTATGGCGTTCTTGTTGCCATTCAGCCTCCTGACCTCCTTTTTCAGCTCCTCAAGCGCGTCGGCCTTTCGGCTAAGCGCAGAACGGATGCGTTCGTCAAACCGGCTTTCGCCTTGAAGCGTAATGTAGTGTACGCTGCTTTTCTGGCCTATCCGGTGACACCTGTCTTCAGCCTGAAGCCTGAGCGCATACCGCCAGTTTTCGGAGTAGAAGAAGACCCGATGTGACTCCGTCAGCGTCAGCCCGTACCCTCCGGTTCCCTGCGTCGCTATGAGCACCCCGCCCCTCTTTTTCCAGAGATCGATCTTCGTCGTTCTCACCGCCGCCGGAACCTTGCCGTGAACCGTATAGACGGGCATCTTGGGGAATACTTTGGGAAAGTCCTCATCCAGTGCGGCGATCGATTCGAGATGATTCACCCAAATAATCACATGGCTGGTTTTGAGCTTCTTGAGTTCGGAGAACAGGGCATCCATCCTCTGGTTCCTCAGCCGTTTCGCCCCCAGAAAGCCGGAAGGCAGAATGCCGCAGGAAACGGAGTGCAGTCCGCTGAATAAACGGAAAATCGCCGTGCCGAGATCGGATGTCCCATAGCTGTCCAGATCGTCCAGGAAGCGGTTCTTCACCGCCTGATAGAGCATCGTTTGCTCTTCGGAAAAACGGCACAGAATACGGCGGTACATTTTGGGAGGCAGCTTCAGGCAGTCTTCCTTACTGACCTGATAGACATAGGGGGCTATGATCCGGCAGACTTCGCCGAGGCTCATGGTTTCGGCGGAAAAAGCCCGCTTGGGGGCTAAGACGGCAAGGGCACCCTGAAAGGCACGCCTAGAGGTATAGCCTAGAATCAACGGGGAAAGAAATTCCATCTGCGTATACAGGTCTTCGATTCCCTGCTGGATCGGCGTCCCGGTGAGAATGAGCCGATAGGGAGTCCGGGCGCCGAACTTGATAAGCCGCCGTGTCCGTTTCGCCCGGTGCCCTTTGATATAGGTCGACTCGTCAACCACAAGGAACGTTTCACCATCGATCAGCTTGTCAAGAAGATAAACCACGCGGGGCGAACTGCTGAGGCTTTCCAGCCCGACAATATGCCACCCTGTCTGCGGCATGTTTTTTTCTCGCGTCCGGGGGCCTATCATGTGGATGTCCGCATCGATACAGGAAGTGTGCCGCAGGATTTCCCTTTTGGTTTCCTCCATAAGGGATACGGGACAGCACCAGACACATTTTGCGATGCGCTTTCTGCGGAGCCAAACAAGCTCAAGGGCCGTACGCGTCTTGCCCGTCCCCATATCCATGAACAGGGCCCCGACCCTGAGCCGCGAGAGCTTTTCTATCGCCGCCCGCTGATGAGCATAGGCAGTCGTTGTCAGTTTCCAGTCAGCGTTCAAACGGATCATCGAAGTCATCCCCATCCATGAGACTATAACGGTTATTATAACACCGATGGAGGAGTGTCAAAAGCGGAGCTTATGGTTCTGGGGGGCGACTGGGGCGCTTCTCGTGATGCGCTGGGGAAACTGGGCCGGAGGCAAGGCTCCTGGCCTCCCTAGAGGACACTTAGCCTGTCCACGCGCACGGCCTCATTCGGCTTGCCTTGGCTTGAGGCAAGCCTTCTCTGTTTTTTCCGAATGAAGGTGCCCTGAGCATAATGGGGATGAGCAGCGAGATTAGCCGTTGCCCGTACTTCGTCAGGTACGAATGAGGGCAGAAACGGCTGTGGGGCATCCACGGATACAGAGCGCTCTGGTGATGAGACTTGTATACGGCCTTACAATTGTCGCTCCGTCATGGGGAAAGGAATTGTAAGAGAAAGGAACTAAGGAAAGACGCCTTAAGGGAGATAGTGACAGAGTGCCTGAAAGGAGGAGCGGCTTGAGGGCGGATAGGGGGAAAGTAAGGGCGAATATTGATATAAAAAAACGCACCACATACCTCGAAAAATCGATGTACTGTGATGCGCCTTCAGTTTTCTGTTGGCGTCCCCAAGCGGATTTGAACCGCTGTTGACGGCGTGAAAGGCCGTGACTGTCATTTTGACCGACTTTACCCCACTTTTACTAAATTATATATTTCATATAGTTATTTCATTTTTCTCCTGCCAAAAAGCCGCCAACTTCGATTGGACTTTATGCCGTTTGTGGGGCATAGTGTGGGGCAGATGAAAACGGCTATTTCAGCCGTTATCAACGTATTAAAGCCCATTCTATCCCGTATATGTGGGGCAGAACACACCAAAAGAGGTTAAAGGCAATATGGCAAGCAGAAAAAGACAGTCGGTCGTAGGCTATGCGGGAGTGTATTTTGTTGAAGTTCCACGTTCAACAGGACATGGGTTGGAAAAGGTCTATTACATTCGATACCGCAAGCAGGGAAAGCTCATCGAGGAAAAAGTCGGCGGGCAATACCGCGACAACATGACCGCCGCCAAAGCCTCCAGTATCCGTGGACTCCGTATGGAAGGCAAAGACGCCTCCAACGAGGAAAAGCGTATTGCCGTTCGCGCAGCAAAGATGGCTGAGGAATCACGATACAGTTTCAACAGATTGTGGAGTCTGTTCGAGGAAGCCAAAAGCTCCAATCGTTCCATCAAGGATGACCGTATCCGCTTCAACCTTCATATCGCTCCTTCTCTGGGAACGAAAAGCATTCCCGAACTGACCATCCACGATATAGACAAGCTCCGCGCCAAACTGGAAAAAGCGGGCAAGTCTCCGCAGACCGTCAAGCACGTTCTGACTCTGGTCAAACGCATACTGAATTTCGCCTTGCAGAAAGGATATGTCGACTTCATTCCCGGCACTCTCCGCATCACCATGCCCACCGTTGACAACAAGGTCACGGAGAATCTTACCCATGAGCAGGTCCAGAATCTGTTGAAGGCGCTGGACGAAGAGCCGGACCAGACGCTGGCGTCTCTCGTGCGTCTGGCTCTGTTCACCGGGATGCGCCGCAGCGCCCTTCTCAACCTGCAATGGGAAGACCTTGATTTTGAGCGGGGATTCATCACATTGCGCGGGACCGTTGCCAAGAAAGGCAAAACGGAAACCATCCCCATGAACGACCAGGCTCGCGCTATCCTGACTGCCCTGCCGCAGACAAAAAGTCCCTACGTTTTCCCCGGTCGCTATGACGACAAACCGAGGGGGAACATTACGGACATGCTCAGGCGAGTGAAAGAGAAGGCGGGATTACCGGAATCATTTCGCCCCCTGCATGGGTTGCGCCATTCTTTTGCCTCATGGCTGGCAAGTTCCGGGCAGGTGTCCATGTACGAGCTGCAAAAATTGCTGACTCATTCCAGTCCGCAGATGACCCAACGCTACGCTCACTTGCATGATGACGCGCTGAAAAAGGCTTCCGGTGTGGCAGGCTCTCTGTTTGGAGCCATACAAAATGCTCCCGAAGCGCCGTCTTCTCAAAACGGGCCGGATACGCTAAAAATTCGTAGAACGAAACGGTCTGGCCGGGAAAAGGGCGCATGAACCATCCTTGCAGCCAACGCCTGTACCCGCATCAAGCTCACCTTGCTGTAACCTGCCTTGATACATCAGGGAGGAATGCGCCGCATGACGTATCCGCCATACACCATCACCAGCGCCATCCTCAAACGTGTGGCGAACATCAGCGAACAGCTTGCCGCACGTGCCGCCCTCAGAGGACTTGCCGTGGATCTCCTGTCTCCGCATCTGCGGCGGGAAAATCGTATTCGTACCATCCATGCATCTCTCGCGATTGAAAACAATGCGCTCAGTCTGGAGCAGGTGACGGACATCATTAACGGAAAAGCAGTCATAGGTCCGCCCCGTGACATCCAGGAAGTACACGGCGCTGTGTCCGCTTACGAAAAACTGGATACATGGCAACCGCACAGGCTGGATGACATGCTGTCGGCTCACGCGATACTCATGCACGATCTTGTGGAAAAGCCCGGCAGTCTCCGTACTGGCGGCGTAGGCGTTTTTCAGGGCAACAGAGTCGTACACATGGCCCCGCCCGCTCACCTGGTGCATGAACACCTGAAAAAACTTCTTGGCTGGCTGGAAAAGACGGACGAGCATCCACTGGTTTCGAGTTGCGTCTTTCACTACGAATTTGAATTCATCCATCCGTTTGCGGATGGCAACGGTCGCATGGGACGCCTCTGGCAAACGCTCATCCTCAGCAAGTGGAATCCTCTTTTTGCCTATCTGCCGGTGGAAACTATTGTCCGTAATAGGCAGGCCGAATATTACGACAGCCTTGGTCGTGCCGATGCACAGGGAGAAGCAACGGCCTTTGTGGAGTTTATGCTCGCGGCCCTGAACGATGCCGTGACCGATATCCCAAGCGACCAAGTAAGCGACCAAGTGAGCGATCAAGTACGACGCTTACTGGAGGCTCTTGGGCAAGGGGAAAAAAGCGCGGCTGAGCTGATGGATAATCTGGGACTGCGCCATGCACCTACATTCCGCAAAAATTACCTGTCGCCCGCACTGGAGGCCGCTCTTGTTGAGCGAACAAGACCGGATGCGCCCCGCAGTCCCTTGCAAAGATACAGATTAACAGCGGCGGGAAGAAGAATCGCCAACGGCAATGCTCACCAGTCAATGTGAACCTGATAATGGCCTGCGTCATTCCTTTGTCGCGTGGCTGGCCAGGTTCTGGGCAGGTGTTCACTCCATTGCCCTGAACGACAGTTGCCCCTCCTACACGACAATTTTGCAGCAAGTTGTTGCAAAATTGCCATGAGGCCATACCATGTTGCTTATCAACAAGCTCAAAATGGAAAACGAGCGTTGAAGAGATTGAAAAAGAACTGGATACAGGTAAACAGGAATAACACATGCTTCCTTCATCAACAAAATTAACCCTTTTGCAGCGTGGCCTAGCACAAAAATGTGCGGTATTTTGCACATACATTATCAGCATTACTGTTATAGCATTTATCCTCGATTGGTTGGACAAGAAAACATTTCTGAAGATCGTTCATGAAGTACATAAACAAGGCTCTATTTCTGAGCAGGCTGTCAATGCTTTTACCATTCTCATTGAATCGCGTGATGGGATATTCTTTCTCAATTTTATCTTTATTGGAATCATTTGTGGAGTTGTCGGCTTGCTTATCATTCGACAATTCGCAAAGCTCCAATGGTCAAAACCAGTTGTTCTCCCCAAGGTTATTGAATTCAAACAGGCCATGCAGCATATCGGTATACATACTCCTGAAGACAGGATAGACTTTGTTCGCAAGCAGGGAGTTCCCATTTTTATAGCATCCGAACCATTTCTTGAACTGGAACAATATAATGTTCCCGTGCGCCTGTATGCTTTTGCGTATGACTCAAATCTTAGCGATGCGAATATTTTCAGCACGTATATCGGCCAACAACGTCTGTGTCTTGACGCTGCCGATTATGAATATCTTCTGAAAAAGTATGGACAGGAAGCCCTTTCTGCTTATGCAGCGCGTATCCGCGATCTGGAAGAGACCATCACCAATCTACAGGGCGCATTCTCGGTACAGCAGACAAAAATGAATGAACTCACGGAGCAAAATCAGACATTGCTCGCTGAAAAAGTTGAATACCAAAATAAAAAGCGAACCCTTTCCGGCAGAGAAAAGAGCTTGGAAAGCCGGGAAAACGTCAAGTTGCCTGTCCGGCGTATTTTCTATCCTCTGGTGAATCGGCTCATTGCCGAGGCCGAGCCGGGAACAAAGTACACCCGTACCAGAATTCAGGAAGAATTTTTGCGGGAACTTGACTCCTTCCCCGAACTCAAGCCTGCGGTTCGGGACGCACTTCATACCCCCCAAAAAGCCAAAAACAATACTCCCTTTGAGTTGGTAGGCTGGGCTATGGAAGAAATTCGTCTTGCCCTGGGAGAGTACGCTCAAACAAGTCCAGGGCGCGACAGGGAAAGCTGAATTTCCGTTCTAATCTCTCAGCTCTGTGAAATATTTTTTGCGGCACCCCACACAACTCAGTATTTTTTAATAATCTGAAATTATTCAATAAATATAAAAATCTCCGAGATTGACAGAACTCGGAGATTTTTTCTTTTCTCCGGCACAGCACCGGGAATTTTATTCTTTTTCAAGACCGGTATCCTTCCTTCAAACACCGCCTGACATAAGTTCACGCGGGCAATCCTATGAAAGAAGGATACAACCATGACTCCCAAACAAAAGCTCAATACTCAGGAAGCGGCTGCCTATCTCGGCATCCAGCCCAACACTCTTGAAGTCTGGCGCTGCAAGCATAAAGGGCCTCGCTACGCCAAACTCGGCACCCGCGTCATTTATGACAAGACAGACCTTGACGAGTTCTTTGCTTCCCGTTCCATAGAAACGCTGGAAAGCGCCAAACGCGATCGCCGTTACAGGAACCAGCGATGAATCCCCGTCTTTTTCATAGTAGGCAGTTTTTGCCTGCCCATCCCGGAGGCGAAGCATGAGCGCGGATATTCAGCAAGCCTTTGCCGAGTAGCTCCGGGCAGCCGGGCTGATTGTCGAGCAGGTGGAAATGGACGGGAGCCTGCACCGTTGCGGCACGGAAGGCAGACCGCATCGCAGGGACGGAGCGTACAAGGCGTTTCCTGATGTACCCGCCTCGCTCTGGTGGAAGAACTGGCGCACGGACGACGAAGGAACGTGGACATACAAACCTGAGAAGGAACTGACCGCCGCCGAGCGGGATGCTCTGCGCGAACGCATCAGGGCTATCCGGGCGGACAAGGAAACGGAGCAGACCCGCCGCTGGCAGGCGGCCGCAAAGCTGGCCGCGAGCATCTGGAATCATGCCCTGCCCGCTGATGACGGGCATCCCTATCTACAGCGGAAGGAAGTCCCGGCCATCGGATTGCGCCGGACAAAAGACGGGCGTCTGATTATCCCTGTCCTGAACCAGTCCGGCAGGATACAAAGTCTGCAATTCATCCTGCCGGAAAAAACTACCGAGGGTACGGACAAGTTCTTTCTCAGGGGAGGACGCACGGCGGGAGGCTTCTTCTCCCTCTCCGCCAGAGACGGGAAGAAAGACGGTCCTCTGCTGATTGCCGAGGGGTATGCTACAGCGATCAGTCTTCATCTGGCGACCGGTTATGCCTGTCTTGTGGCCTTCAACGCCGGGAATCTGAAAGCCGTGACCGTCATGGCCAGAGAGAGGTATGCAAAGCGTGAAATCATCCTCTGTGCCGATAACGACATGGAGACACAAGGGAATCCCGGCAAGAAGATGGCCTCTCTGGCGGCTCAGGCCGTGGGCGGCAAGCTGGCCGTCTGCCCGGTTCATGAAGGCAAAGCGACGGACTTCAACGACCTGCACCGGCTGCGTTCCCTTGAAGCCGTCCGGGCCGTTGTGGAAGAAGCGCGAAAGCGGGATGACGACTGCCCCATGCCGGAAGGCTTTTTTCTGGTGAAGGAAGGCAGACGCGCCGGGCTGTACAA
>NZ_DBMAFI010000030.1:0-41435 GCF_057864385.1 Bilophila sp.
GGCACCCTCCCCCTTCCCCGTTTTTCTCCTCAGCCTCGCCCTCCCTCCTCCCCGGCTTCCCTCCCGCTTTTTTCCAGCTCCCACCCGGAGTTCTTCCCTCCACGCCTTTAGAGCCTTCTCTCTCTCTCTCTCTCTCTCTCCTCTTTGCATCATCCGCGTCTTCAAAGAAAAAGCCTTAGAGAATACACACCGATAATACCCTATAAACAACTAGCTACGTTGCTCACATCTTTTTAACCAAGTGTTGCTTTACCCTTTAGACAGAGCCGCTTTTCTTTCTTGTTTGAGCGAATCGGAAACAAGTTCCGTCGAAACGTGAGGTGTAGAAATAGGCAAAAAGATGCGAGGATTGTAGCTGGTTCAAGGGATGCCGGGTACATATTATGCGGCCATACACTTTAGATCAATGGGAGACGATAGTATGAAAAACGCTATGATGTGCATGGCTTTGGCTTTGACGGCAGCAACCGGGCTTTCTGCCGGGCAGGTTTTTGCCGCGGAAATGGGCAAGGCGCAGACGATTATCCGTAACGGTGAGCAGGCTTCCAGCAAGGGGTCTGAGCAGTTTTTTACCGGCAATGTGCGTATTGACCCTTTGTACCCTGCCAACAATGAGATGCGTTCCAGCGGCGGCAGTGTGACCTTTGAGCCTGGCGCTCGCTCCAACTGGCATATCCATCCTGTGGGGCAGGTTTTGATCATCACTTCCGGCGTGGGCCGGACGCAGGAATGGGGCAAACCTGTTCAGGAAGTCCGGCCGGGTGACGTCGTTATTTGTCCTGTGGGCGTCAAGCACTGGCACGGGGCCGCTCCGAACAGTTCCATGTCGCATATTTCCATTTGTGAGGAAAAAGAACCCGGCAAGGTTGTCGAGTGGATGGAAAAGGTGACCGACGAGCAGTACAACGGAATACAGCAATAAAAGAGTATCCTTTTCCCTTCAGAGTGAAGACAGCTTTTATTGAAGCATTGATAAATCCCGTTCGGATGGATGAGATGCGTGCTTATAAGGCGCGCCGGCAGGCGGATTAGAGCCATAAAAAGGCTCTGTTATAGTATGTAGTTGTTTCATCTCCACAGTGCAGTGAAAAATAGAGCCTTTTTTCCAGTTTTCCCCTTGCGGGATCTACGGCTAAGGCATTTTTCCGGTTATCCCTTTGGAGTTTCAAGGAAAAAAGCATCAACCATTTTCTATAACACAGCCTAAAAAATGGAAACAGATATGAAACAGGAAATGATGAGGGCCGGTGTCCTGACCGGGCCGCAGCGGATTGAAATCAGGCAGGTACCCGTTCCGGAAATGGCTCCCGGTATGCTGAAGATACGTGTTTCCGCCTGCGGCGTATGCGGCAGCGACATCCACATGTGGAAGGCCGGAAAGGGCTGGAGCCCGGAACCCATTGCCGATTTTCATATGGGGCATGAATTTTGCGGGAACGTTGTCGACCCCGGCGATAGCGATTTCCACGTCGGCGACCGTGTGACTTTCTGGGCCAACCTATATTGCGGCGAATGCGACATGTGCCGGGCGGGCAGGGAACATCTTTGCCGGGAGGTGCATGGCACCAATTATATCGGCTTCGTCTGCAACGGCGGTTATGCGGAATATTTTGTCGGCAAGGCGGGGAACGCCTACAGGCTGCCGGATACGGTGTCGGACGTCGCCGCCGGGCTGATTGATCCCTTGATGGTCGCGTACCATGCGGTCAGGCAGTCCAGCCTGAAACTGCACGACAAGGTGCTGGTGGTCGGCAGCGGCATTATCGCGCAGCTTATCGGCGGGCTGGCCAAGAGGGCGGGGACTTCCTGTCTGGCCATGTCCAAAGTTGATGAACGGCAGACGGGCAAGGCACGGGAACTAGGCGATTTTGACGTCTATTTTGACGGGAATGATCCCAACCGGGCCGCGAAGATGCAGGCTGTTTCCGAAGGCGGATTCGATGTCGTCTTTGAAGCTGTCGGCACGGGGGAATCGCTTGCCGCCTGTCTGGACGGCGTGAAGCCCGGCGGCGAAATCGTCATGATCGGCAACTCGATGACGCCTGCGGTTCCCTTTGAGCTGAATCGCGCCGTTCTGCATGAGGTTCGTCTGACCGGCAGCGTATCCTGCACCCGAAAGGAATTTGAAGAAACGATTGACCTCATTGCCAACGGCTTCATCGACGTTGAAAAGTACGTGACCGACATTCTGCCCTTGGAGCAGCTTCAGCACGCTTTTGAGAAGCAGATTTCCCCTGCTGAGTCCGTTTTGAAGACCGTCATCAGGCCGTAATGCCTGACGGTAAATGCCTCCTCAGAAAAAACGGAGGATGCTTAGGTTGTGTCGTCAATTAGACATAATATATTGAAATTACTAATTATTTTTCCAAGTTATAAAATATTGTTTCCAAAAATTTCAAATAATTGCATGTAACATGACGGCATAAGCTAACAAATGAATTCATAGTGAAATTGGAGAGCGCCTTTTGTTTTGGCCGTATCCTGGGTTGTGTTGTTATCTTATATTTAACCATTTGAAATTATTGAAATGATATTTTGTGGCTTGAAAAATGGTTAAATAGTTTCACTAGATTATATCTAATCAATGGCACGACCTGGAAAATGGTTGATGCTTTTTTCTTTGAAGCTCCAAAGGGATAACCAGCAAAATGCCTTGGCTATGGATTTCGCCAATGGGAAGCCTGAAGGAAAAGGCTGTATTTTCACCGTGCTGTGGAGATGAGACAGCCAGATATTCCGACAGAGCCTTGTTTTCCGGTTTCGATGTAACTGCGAATGAAGGATCGGATACCCCTGTATACGAAAAACGGATTGGACTGATGAAAACGATAGCAAATCAAACCTATGACGAGGAACGCGCCTTATACGGCATCAGCAATATCCATCTCTTGGACTGTACCTTTGCCGGTCCGGCCGATGGAGAAAGCGCCGTCAAGGAAGCTTCGGATGTTGTTGCCGAACATTGCTTTTTCGACCTGCGTTACCCGTTTTGGCATGTGCATCGGCTGGACATCCGGGAGTGCCGCATGTCCGAAGGGTGCCGCGCGGCCCTCTGGTATTCGGATCATGTTGCCGTCACGGGGAGCGAACTGCATGGAATCAAGGCGTTTCGCGAGTGCCGGGATGTGGCTGTCCGTAACTGCGACATCAAATCGAATGAATTCGGTTGGTTTTCCCGTGATTTCACGATGGAAGGCTGTACTGTGGAAAGCGACTATTTCATGTTGCACGCCGGAAGTCTGGCATTCCGCGATGTGCGATTCAGAGGAAAATATGCGCTGCAATACCTGCATGATGCCGTTTTTGAGCATTGCGATATTACCAGCAGGGACGCCTTTTGGCACGCGCATAATGTTACCGTCAGAAACAGCGTGCTTCGCGGGGAATTCCTCGGCTGGTATTCCGACAACCTCACTCTTGAACATTGCAGAATACTCAGTTCCCAGCCGCTTTGTTACTGCAGCGCGCTGAAGCTGATTGACTGTGAAGTGGTCGATTCCGATCTTTGTTTTGAAAAGTCGGATGTGGATGCCGTCATCACGACGCCCGTGGACAGCATCAAGAATCCCCGTTCGGGGCGCATTGTGGTTCCCTCTGTTGATGAAATCATCCGTGACGATGAACATTCCAGAGCTGAAATCCTTGTGACGGGCGGGCGGTCATCAGGCCCATGTATGGGGTCTCGTGACGAAAGGATCGCCATATAAGCAAGGCCGTGCCGCAGGAAATGGCCGATGCTTTTTTTGAGGCTCCAAAAGGGCAGCCAATAAAATGTCTCAGCTATTTCCGCCAGTGGGAAAACTGGATAAAAAGGCTGCATTTTCACCATGCTGTGGAGATGAAGCAACCGGGCGGCAGGGGCATAAGCAATACGGGGCACATACCCTAAAAGTTGAGGGCAGGATATGAAAACAAGGATGTTGGGAAAAAGCGGCATGGCAGTTTCTGCCGTCGGCATGGGGTGCATGGGGTTCAGCCACGGCTACGGTGCGACGCCCGCTGAAGAGGAATCCATCCGGCTGATACGCAAAGCGTATGAACTTGGCTGCACTTTTTTTGATACGGCTGAGGGCTACGGCCCTTATGTCAACGAAGAGCTGGTCGGCAAAGCGGTCGCGCCCTTCCGGGACAAGATTGTTCTGGCTACGAAGTTTTCTCCCATCGCGCTTGCCGGGCAGGAGCTGCCCGAAGGAAAACTGAGCAGAAAGGGCATCCGAAAAGCCCTCGAAGACTCCCTCCGGCGGCTGGGAACGGATTATGTCGACCTGTATTATCAGCACAGGGTGCCCGAAGGCAGCAATGTGGAGGAAGTGGCCTTATGGATGGGAGAACTGATCCGTGAGGGGAAAATCAGGGGATGGGGGCAGTCCCAGCCTTCGGAAGGGCAGATACGGCGGGCGCATGGCGTCACTCCCCTCACGGCCGTCCAGAGCGAGTATTCGATGATGGAAAGGATGTTTGAAAAGGACGTCATTCCCGCCTGCGAGGAGCTGGGGATCGGTTTTGTGCCTTTTTCGCCCCTTGCCAGCGGTTTTTTGAGCGGAAAATATAATAAGGAAACCACATATTCCGGTGACGACGTGCGGCGTGTCATCACGCGTTTTGCAAGGGAAAACGTGGAAGCCAACCAGCCCCTGCTTGATTTGCTGCATCGTTACGCGCAAGAAAAAAAGGCGACTCCGGCGCAGATTTCATTGGCGTGGATGCTGCACAAAAAGGGCTTCATCGTCCCGATTCCGGGAATGCGCCGGGAAGAACGGATAATTGAAAACCTTGGCGCAGCCGAAGTTTCGCTGACGCATGAGGAATTTGACTCCCTTGAGCGGGAACTGGGCAAAATCACCCTCCACGGCAATAGAACGGATAAGGATATTGAGCGGCTGGGTACGGTAAAAGCGCAGTAATTTTTTCTGAATGGTTGCGTCATAGAGGCGGTTGATGCTTTTTCCTTGAAGTTCCAAAGGGATAACCAAGAGCGTACCTTAGCCTTGGAGTCCGCCGACGGGAAAACCGGACAAAAAGGCTGCATGTTCACCATACTGTGGAAATGAAACAGCCACATATTGTGGCGGAACCTTCTGAATTACAGGTTCCATCAGCATAGCCCGGCAATGTGCATTTTTATGCGGTTGCCGGGTTTTTGTATGGAAGAAGGCAGTACAGGAAGGCGATGAAGCTGTGGATCGGAAAAGGCCGTTTTTGTGTGGCGGCGTCCCCCGTACAGAATCAGGCAAGAAGTTGCAACAATCATATCTGGCAACTTTTAGGCGCCGGAGTATTCTTCCCATAAAGGGAACCGGGAATTCTGACATGCGGGCTTCCCGCCTGAGCCATGCAAAACGAGAGCGTTTTCACGTTGAAAAGGCATTTGGCTGTGGGAAGCAGGCGGTCGCTGCAAGGCATAAGCACAATGCATTTGTGCTGTTCAATGTCGGAGCGAGCGCGTCTTACACGTCAACATCGTAAAACTTTAAAGGTAACTGACTCTAAGGGAGCCGTTATGCGAAAAGTTCAAAATGCCAAGCTGCATTCGTTGTATGCGGGATGCTGCTGGCCTCGACGATGGCCTTTGCCGCGCCGCAGGCCGGAGGGGATGCCACCGCAGGACGGGCTGCGGCGGCGGAAAGGAACATGCAAAAATTTTTGGGGAATACGGAATCCTCATTTTCTTCCACCGATCCTGACTTTGCCGCCATGCGGGACAGGCTCATCTATGGTGAAATCGCAGACCACGGCACACTGAACGACAAGCAGCGTGCGCTCATCACGCTGGTCGTGCTGACTTCTGGGCAAACCCTGGAGGATTTGGAAACGCATGTGGATGCGGCCTTGCGCGTCGGCGTAACGCCTGTGGAGATCAAGGAGGCGATGTACCAGTGCGCTCCGTACATCGGTTTCCCCAAAACGGAAGCCGCGCTGAAAAGAGTGAATGGGGCGTTCAGGGCGAAGAATATCCCCCTTCCGGTGGAAAGCCAGAGCACTGTAACGGAAGCTTCCCGGTATGCGGACGGGTTGAAAGTACAAAAATCCATTTTTGGCGATGGAATAGACAAGATGCACCAGACGGCTCCTGCCAATCAGTTGCCTCTTGTCCAAAACTATCTTTCCGCATTTTGCTTCGGCGATGTCTACACCAGAAAGGGGCTGGATTTGCAGACCAGAGAAATTCTGACGTTTTCCATCATTTCCGCCCTCGGAGGCTGCGACAGCCAAGTTCGTTCCCATGTGCAGGGAAACGTGGCGGTAGGGAATTCCAAGGAAAATCTGATTGACGCGCTGGCGCAGAGCCTTCCCTACATCGGTTTTCCAAGGACGCTGAATGCCTTGGCCTGCGTCAATGCCGTCATCCCTGAGCCCAAGCAGGCAAAATAAACATTTTTAAAGCATTACAGGAGAATATGCCATGAACAAGACCAGCAGGATCTTTTTGCAGCCCCACACTGCCGTTGCGCATCAGGAAAACATGATCCGGTCGAGGCGAGGCTTTTTGAAAGGCATCGCGCTTGGCGCCGCCGCCGTAATCGCCGCTCCGGTACTGTCCAGGGCGTCCGCTTATGCCGCGGAAGCAGGAGGGAACAAGGTGCTGATTCTTTATTTTTCCCATTCCGGCAATACGCGGCGGCTCGCCGGGCAGATTCATGGACGCGCGGGAGGGGATATGGTCGAACTCAAGACCGTCGTGCCTTATCCGCAGGATTATGACGCCGTGGTGGATATGGCTCAGAAGGAACAGCAGAGCAATGCCCGCCCGCAGATTGCCACCGAAATCCCCAACTGGGACGAGTATCATACCGTCTTCATCGGCTTCCCCAACTGGTGGGGGACTATGCCCATGCCTTTCTTCACGTTTTTGGAAAAGCACAACATGGGGGACAAAAACGTCATTCCGTTCTGCACCCATGAAGGAAGCCGTCTGGGCCGCAGCGAAAGCGACCTCAGGAAGCTCTGCCCGCAGGCGCACATGCTGAAAGGGTTTGAAGTGCGCGGCTCACGGGTTTCCAGCGCGCAGAAGGATGTGGACGCGTGGTTGGACGGCCTCGGTTTCCCGGCGAGGAACTAGTCCGGGAATGTGTCGGCCCGCCTTTCACCGGCAGCAGGCCATTGATGGACTTCTGCCCTTTTATCCAGATGAAGATCGCATCTCCTAGGCTGTGTCGTTGTTTTACATATAATTATTTGAAATTATTTAAAACAATATTTTTGTGGCTTGAAAAATAGTTAAATGTTTCAATAAATTATATCTGATTGACGACACGGCCTAGGGTGTTGTTCGCACCATGCTGAACTTTTCCCATGCTTGAAGAGGATTGAAGAAAAAGGCGGCATAGCTCGGAAAAAGTATAACCATTTGTAAGGAATATATTTATTCTCCGTTTATGTGACCCCATAGTCCGCTCTTATCCATTGCCGGGGAAGGGGCAGTATCCCGATGCTTCAGCGAAGATGCCTATGATCTGGCCGCCGGGCCCAAGGTCCTGAACATCATACCCGGAACATCGCATGGATCTCTATGAGAGCGGGATGAAGGTGTTGCGGCCCATAAACACCGGAGCATTGCATGTGGATCTCTAAGACAGGCAGGAGTACCCGCATTTTGATAAACTGGAAGGCTGTGTCCCAGAAAATGGTTGATGCTTTTTTCCTTGAAATTCCAAAGGAATAACCAGAAAAATGCCTCAGCTATGGATTCAACCAAGGGGAAAACTGGAGAAAAAGGCTGTCTTTTCACCGTGCTGTGGAGATGAAACAACCACACGCTATGACAGAGCCAACTGGAAAAGCTTTTCCGCGAACAGATGAAGTGAAACGAGTGAACCTGAAAATGGAAACGCCCTTGATGGGCGTTCCCAGCATATGGTGATAACGGAACCAAGCAAAAGATGTATAAAAGGAGCCTGACGTGCATATAGTCGTCATTACCGGAAGCCCGCACAGGAACGGAACAACGGCTGCCCTGGCCGATGCTTTTATCGAAGGGGCGAGGGAGGCGGGACACGACATTTTTCGTTTTGATGCGGCAAAAGAAAAAATATCCCCCTGTCTGGCCTGTGAGCATTGCAGGGCAAAGGGGCGCTGTATCCATGACGATGGGATGCAGGAACTGCTTCCTGTCCTGGAGCAGGCGGAAATGGTCGTTTTCGTGACGCCGCTCTACTATTTTGGAATGTCTGCGCAGTTGAAAAGCGTTGTAGACCGTTTTTATGCGCGGAACGCGGCGTTGCGGGGGCAGGGAAAGCGGACGCTTCTCCTTGCCGCCGCCTATGATGACAACGACTGGACTATGCGTGACCTTGTTGGGCATTACCGCACCATTGTGCGGTATATGAACTGGCATGACGCCGGGATGCTGCTGGCGACAGGGTGCGGCTGCCGCTCGGATGTGGAGAAGACGGACTTTCCGGATCGGGCCAGGGAAATGGGGAGGCATTTGGGGGCGTGATTTTATGATGTATGGCCCCCTCTGCCAGGGGGCCACACGCATTTCCGCGCATTGTTTCAGACACGGCCCCTCACGCCTCAAGGGAGCGGCGGCGATTCATATCCCTGAGAGGCGGTTCGCCGAATACCCGCTTATATTCCCTGTTGAACTGGGTTATGCTTTCATATCCAACGCTTAAAGCGGCGCTGGAAGCCCTCTCGTTTTCCACCAGCATAAGGCGCTGGGCTTCATGGAGGCGCAGCTGTTTCTGATACTGCAACGGGCTGAGCCCGGTAAGCAGCTTGAAATGGCGGTGCAGGTTCGCCGTAGACATATTGACCTGCCGGGCCAGCGACTCCACCCGCATGGGGATTTTATAGTTCTCCCGTATCCAGTTGATCGCCTGAACAACCTGATTGTTCTGTGTGCCTGGCGTATTCAGTTGCCGCAGGATTTTTCCATGTGGGCTTATGAGCAGAAGATAATGCAGCTCGCGAAGCATCATGGGGGCGCGAAGCGGTATTTGTTCGGGCTTTTCATGAAGTTCAAGAAGACGGAGGAACATTTCTAAAATATCCGTATCGGTATCGGCAACCGAAATGCTTGTGTTCGTCTCCATATCCTCAGTGAAGCTCTGCTTCATATCCAGCGCCAACGATGAAAGCAGTTGTTTGTCGAGATAGAGGTAAAGAAAAAGAAAAGGCTTTTCGTGCGTCGGGTTTATGACATAGGAGGATATGGGCATGTCCACACCGGCTACGACGCTCTGGTTTTCCGTATAGACGTACTCCTGCCCCCCCATGAGAGAGTGTTTGGTGCCCTGTATGACAAGCCCCACCAGCGGCTTTTCAAAGCACTTTTCGGACATTCCGGCATCTTCACGGCGAACAAGGTTAAACCCTTCGATGGCTGTGGGGTAGATGCAGGGAGTTTCCATGTACCGCAAGAGCTTTTGCTTGAGTTCGTCATTCAGTTGGGCTATCCGTTGTAAATGGTCAGACATGTTCTTTCACCTCGGTTTGGATGGCATGGTGGAAAAGAAGCAGGTGGGGTTCAGTGTTGATATGGAGTAAATGCTGTAAAAGAAAATAATAGATTCGTTGTGATTAAAAGTAAGGCATATTACTGCTTTTATAGTTAAGCAAAATATCATGCCGGTTCACTTTGTCAAGAATGGTAAAGAGCTGATGAATCAAAAAAATGGGAGAACTGGCATCCCATCAATGCCGCTGCCCCATTGCTCCGGGGTACATCAGCACGTATGGGCATCACTCAAATCATCAAGTGCTGATGGTTCGCGCTCTCTCCACTTTCTGCTTATCAAAACCAGATAATGGATTTCACAGATAATTATCGGAGCACGGACATCAATTTGCTCCGGTTTATCCATAAGCATTATAAGGCGCTGAAAACAGTTGAACAGATCAATCTTGATGTCTTCCTCGTAAGCGTCGTCGCTCGTCCCTGAATGTTGAAGGCATACATGGGAACCTCCCGTGCCCAAAAGCGAGAGGACATGCCTGCTTATTTTGAGGGAAAGTGCCAAAAAATATTTTGATTTGCAGGTTGCTATGCAGCAATGCTTGCCCGCTGCCTGCGGAATTGCAAAGAAATAATCATTTTCATGATATATGATGCTTTTATCTTTGCATATGGCAAAGCCGTTTCCCTGAATAACAAGGACAATAGAAAGTATATTGTTCGCACTGAGTGATTTTATTCCTTTTTTGCCGCATAACAGCGTCAATCCCGGTATTGGTGTAATATATTTTCCTGAAGCGGATATTTTATGCAGCAATATCTCTTTTATTTTGTTATTCATACACGCATTCATGAACAATGCCTTTTACGCCGTAAAACGGCTATGGGATCATCAGCCCGTATTGAGCTGTTCCCACCAATAGGGGAAATCAGGGATACGGCCTGTCATGTTCACGGCTTCCCCTATAACAGGGGTAATCAGATGAAAGGCTTTGCCCTGGCTGGCGGCGGCAATCCGCTTGAATGGTTCGTCCCACGGATGGTAGGCCAGTGCGAATTTGCCGACATGCGCGGGGAGCAGATGGCGGGCCCCAAGGTCTTCCGCCGCCTGAGCCGTTTCTTCCGGCGTCATATGGATATGGCGCCAGCGTTCGTTATACTGGCCGCAGTCCAGAAGGGCGAGGTCAACGCCGCCGAAGCGTTTTCCCAATTCAGCGAAATGCGGCCCGTATCCGCTGTCGCCGCTGAAAAAGATCTTTCTTGAGGCCGATTCCAGCAGAAATCCGGCCCACAAGGTTTTATTGCGGGTCAGGGAACGCCCTGAATAATGGCTTGCGGTGGTCACATGGATACGTACCGTCGCGTCCAGGGGCAGCGTGTCGCCCCAGTCCGCCTCATGGATGAGGCTGTTGGGAAAACCCCAGCGCCGGAAATGCGCGCCAACGCCAAGCCCGCAGACAATATTCCTGATTTTTGGCTTGAGCCCCATAACGGTGGGGTAGTCCAGATGATCCCAGTGGTCATGCGAAATCAGCAGGCAGTCGATATCCGGCATGTCATGAACGGAGTACGGGGTGGCTCCGGCAAAGGCTTGTGTGCTGAAGGATACCGGCGCGGCATAGGGGCTGAATACCGGGTCGATGAGCAGGCGGCGGCCGCCGAGCTGGATGAAAAAAGAGGAATGGCCCAGCCACAGAACTGTATCCTGCCCGCGCTCCAATGTGTGAAGGGGGATATGTTTTGAAGGAACAGGACCGGGAGGAACGGGATTGACCCTTTTGGCGACAAGGGAGCGGAGAAGCGCGAGGATGAAACTGCTGTCGTCGCTTAAAATCGCTCTGGGAACCATGTTGTGGAAGGTTCCATCGGCATAGTGGGGCGAGGCCAGAATACGTTGCAGCGCTTCGCCTGCCGGGAGCGCGCCGAACTTCATCTGCCGGAGAAAGGCCCATGTCCCTCCGGCAGCGCATCCTCCGAGCAATGCGGCCGCAGTCAGAGCCTTGAGAAATGTTCTTCGATTCATGGGCGGGCCTTCTCCATCCGATAGATTTTTTCGGACAATAAGCGGAAAAAGAAACGTATGGTAGATACGTTTTTTGCTTTTTATTGCCTGATTCTCTCAGTGAGGGGCCTCCGGCTGTCGATATTGGGTTTCCCTTTGGCTGTATCCTAGGCCGTGTTGTCAATTTAATATAATTTATTGAAATTATTTAATTGCTTTTAATTCATAAGGCTCTGTCATAGTACATGGATGTTTTTGTTTCAGTAATATACTGAAAATATATGTTTTTTTCAGATTTTCCGCTGGTGGGCTCTGTGATTGGGGGATTTTATTGGTTATTCCTTTGGAATTTCAAGGAAAAAAGCATCAACCGTTTTCTATGACACAGCCATTCATAAAAAGATTGGTTTCAATAATTGAAGATAGTTACATTTAACACGACGACACGCCCTAAAAAATGGTTGGCGCTTTCTTTCTTGAAATTCCAAGGGAATAACCAACAAAATGCCTCAACCATAACGTCCGCCAAGGGGAAACTGGAGAAAAAGGCCGTCTTTTCACCGTGCTGTGGAGATGAAACAACCACATGCCATGACACAGAGCCTTGGAAGATCATCGAAAAGGTGAATGTCTCCCATGCAAAGATTTCTTGACGGAAAAAAATTATGGGAGGAAAGAGGCGGACGGCTTCATTTATTAGACAGGCAAGGACTTCAAAACGGAAAAAACTGTCAGGGCAAGCCTGAACCGCCCGCGTCATGCGCCAGCCCATTGACGGCATTCAACCCATCGGACAGGACGGGGTATTCCCGGCCTCTTTGCGGTATTATCATGCAAAAGGATACAAAAAAGATGTGGCTCATTCTTGCGCTTCTGTCCGCTGTTTTTGCGGCGCTCACGTCCATCCTTGCCAAAGTGGGCATTGAAGGCGTGGATTCCAATCTCGCCACCGCCATACGCACGCTGGTGGTTTTCTTTATGGCCTGCGGCATGGTCTGCATCACCGAAGTCAAGGTAGACCTGACAGAAATAAGTATAAGGACGTGGGTTTTTCTTGTGCTTTCAGGGCTTGCCACAGGCGCATCATGGCTCTGCTATTTCAAGGCGCTGCAAATAGGCGATGTTTCAAAAGTGGCTCCTATCGACAAAACGAGCATCATCTTTACCATCATCATGGCGATTGTTTTTCTGCATGAACAGCTCACGCTGAAAGTTGCCCTTGGTGGGGCATTCATCGCCGTCGGTACGCTCATCATAGCCCTATAGGTTGCCTGTTGCCGGATGATTCAGTGAAGCGGATTTCAGATTTCAATAGTATGCTTGAAGTTTTAGTATATTGTATATTGCAAGACACCGCTTGTAGGAAGAACAGCAAGTACCTCCAGATCAATTAAATAGGGATGGAATGCCAATAGAGTCTTCCGCATGGCGGTAATATATTCACGGGCCGCAAGCAACGGGAATGGAGATGGCAGGATAGATGCCGTAAGGAGCCCCGTCGGTATCGTGGGAGACATTCGTCATTTTGATGACTCTCTAAAAAATCGTTTTGAATTTCAGATAATTGAATGGCTATGTTTTAAGAGAGGGTTTCTATATGGTTTGGGCGGTTGATTTTAGTAGGAAGTATAACTTCAAATATTAAAATATATATTTATTTAAATATATTATAAAATAAACCCTTTTCTAAAATAAAGCCAATTGGATACACGTTTCATTGGAAACGTGAATGTCTCATTGCCATCGCATCAACGGAAGGCCCCATCCCGTCCATCTGTGAACCTTCTCTGTACGGAGGGGATGGGGCGGGAGCCGCTAGTCGGCGGCGGGCGTATTGTGCTTGTCGCGCAGTTCGACGGGCACGGCTTCCAGCAGTACACGCTCCGCAATCATATTCTTGGTGGTATGGAAGTATTTCTGGAAATGGGGCGTATCACGGTGAACCTGATAGGCGTCCTCGTCCGCGTACATTTCAATGAACGTCAGCTTGGTTGGATCGTTTTTGTCCGCCACGGCATAGATGGCCAATACGCCGGGTTCCACACGCAGGGCCGCCTCCATTTCCTCCTTTACGGCGGCGGTGAACGCTTCTAGAAATTCAGGCTTGATTTGCAGGTGGGCTATGCGGACGGATGTCGTATCGGCGGCATGGGCCGTTCCCAATCCAGTGAACGCAAAGAGGGCCGCCAATGCAGTGGAATACATGAGATGGCGTAGAAGCATCAGGTTATCCTTTTTGTGCGGGGATGTCCTCCTGCGCTGTTTTGATTCTTCAGCATGTTGAAGGCGGGTGTCCTTCACAGGCGGCGCCGACTCATTCGGAGGGCATCCGCCGCCTTTCGGAAGGCAGGACGCCGCCCACTCCCACCGTGCCCGGATCGTTTTCCTTGAGGAAGGAGCAATATGTTTCATTCTACAGGGTTATGATCCGTACTGCGGGGTCGGCAAATTCGGAAACCAGCCGCCCTTTCTGGCCGTCGCTCAGGGAGGGCGTTCCCGGCGGGAATGGTCGTCTGTTCCTCCTTGCCGTGATGTTGGCGGGCTACAGACGTTCGCCCAGAGCCTTCGCAGCCGGAGGATAGTCCGTGCCTTCAATGTCCTTGCGGGCAAAGACGTTTTTGGCGAGCACCACGCCCTGATCCTCCCAGGGGAGATATTGCTGAAGGACTTTGTAGTGGGCCATGATGGCGTCCATGTTCCAGTCCGTGTTGCTGCCGCAGGTGACGAGCATAGCGGATTTCATGGGGTGCTTCCGCAGGGCCGCGCGCTGCGGCATCAGGCGATCCAGAACGGTTTTCAGTTGGGCGGTCATATTGAAGTAATACAGCGGCGTGACCAGCACGATCATGTCCGCCGACAGGATTTCCGGCAAAATCTTCCGCATGGCG
The DNA here is from genome assembly GCF_057864385.1 of Bilophila sp. Classification (NCBI taxonomy): domain Bacteria; kingdom Pseudomonadati; phylum Thermodesulfobacteriota; class Desulfovibrionia; order Desulfovibrionales; family Desulfovibrionaceae; genus Bilophila; species Bilophila sp. Next base: position 14,291 of record NZ_DBMAFI010000030.1, read on the forward strand.
TCTTTTTGGATACATTCCCCGTCATGCCTGTCGCAGTAATAGCAGGCCCGGCAGGGGCCGACTTTTTCAAAGGCCGTATCAAAGCGGACGATAGCGTGCCCTTTGGAAACCGCTCCGGCGATGAATTCATCAGCCAGCAGAGCGGATGTCCCCTGACGGTGGGGGCTGCCGGTGAGAACAACGATTTTCATGGGATTTTCTCCATTGTCCGTCAGGACATCGGCGGAAGAAGCGGATGGGGGCAGGAGGCTGAAGGCGAGCGTTCCCCCAACCATTTTCAGCAGATGGCGGCGCGTCATGCCTCCTGCGGCGTTTTTTCCAGAAAACTTCGGGGATCCCCGTCCATGCAGGGATGGGGCCGGCGGGGTTTCTTTCGTGCTGTCCATAGCAATAGTCCTTGTGCCCCTATGGAGTGCCGGGCAGGGGCAGGTTCAGGGGAGCCGGTCATAGTCCGTTTCGCTGACGGGTTCGAGCCACTCGTTACGGGCGTTTTCCCCCGGAACTTCCACGGCGAGATGGACGAACCAACTGTCTTTGGCCGCGCCGTGCCAGTGCTTGACCCCGGCGGGGATGTTCACCACGTCGCCGGGACGCAGTTCGCGGGCGGGCTTGCCCCATTCCTGATACCAGCCGCGCCCGGCGGTGCAGAGCAGTATCTGCCCTCCGCCTTTGGCGGCGTGGTGGACGTGCCAGTTGTTCCGGCATCCCGGCTCAAAAGTTACGTTGCCGATGGCCACCCCCTCGGTGGAAAGCATGTTCAGATAGCTGTTGCCCACGAAGTACCGGGCATACGCCGTATTTGCCTCGCCGCGCGGGAACACTTCCGTGATGTCGTTCATAACCGTCTCCTTGTCTGTTGCGGTGTTTTTGTTGGGATCGCCGAATGCCTTCCTGACTTCCCTGGTTACGGCTTGGGCCAACGCCGCGTGATTTTCCGCCGTAAGGTGTATTTCGTCCGCTCCCTGTGCAAAGGGCACCACCGTCGCCGCGTCAAAGAAGAGCGCTTCGGAAGATTCCACTAACGGACGAAGGACTCCGGGGAGGGCTTCGCTTTTGGCGAGGGCCCCTTTGAAAGCGTCTTTATAGGGGCTCCGTTGAAGATCCAGCTTTGGAGGGCAGATGACCAGCACTTGGGGGATGGGAAAAGGCGTGCGCTGCTGCCATTCGCCTTTTTTGACGATGGATACGAGCCGCATGATGCCTGATGCAATATCCGAGGCATTGCGGTTTCTGTCCTTGCGGAGGTCGTTCGTCCCCAGCATGATGATGACCATGTCCAACGGCATGTGCGAAGAAAGCGCCGCCGGGAGGTATGCGGCTCCGTTCATGCCCGCGCCGGGAATGATGCCGGTGCCGGAACGCTCCGGGCTGTCCATAGTGGTCGTGCGGCCGCTCAGCCCCTCAACCACCACCTCATAGCCAGCGCCAAGCAGCTCGGCCATTTTGCCCGGCCAGGCCGTATGCAGCGGCAGACGGCTTACTGTCCCCTGGGCATCCTCAACATAGCCAAACGTGTTGGAGTCGCCGAATACCAGAATGCGTTTTGTGCCTTCGGCGGCCCCGGCAAAGGCGGCGATCCCCGAAATAAGGAGGCAGCACGCCACGGCGGCCACGCGTACCCTTCTCATGTTTCCTCCTTGTTCATGGCTGCTGCATGATTGATGGAACATCCAGGTTTCTGTTTTGGCTCTGTCATGATATGCGGTTGTTCCATCTCCACAGCGCGATGAAAACACAGCCTTTTTCTCCAGCTTCCCCTTGGCGGAATCCATAGCCAAGGCATTTTGCCGGTTATTCCTTTGGAACTTCAAGGAAAAAAGCATCAGCCATTTTCTATGGCGCAGCCTCTGTTTTCTGTGTATGCCTTGAGCCCATCTCGTGAAAGAGCTTGTTTTGCCAAAAAATTGCCTTATTTTGTCAAAGCCTGTTCAAAAGGGAAGGGCCATGCTAGAAAAGAGGCGCTTCCACAGACGCGTGGGCAAGATTTTTCCAGAAGGCGGGAGGCGCTGTCTATGGCTGGCGGCAATCAGGAAAGAGTTAAAGAAATCAATGCCAGGCTGAAGGAAATACTGCTGCGGCATATGGAGGGGCCGGGTGTCCGCCCCTCCGCCGTCAGTGGGTTGACGCTGGTGCGCAGGGAGGAGGCCAACAGTTCGGAACGCTGCTTTGAGAAGCCGCTGGCTTCGGTCATTGTCCAAGGCGGCAAACATTCCATCATAGGCGCGCAGGAATACCATATCCACGAAAACCAATGCCTTGTTTCCGGAGTGGATATGCCGAGCACGTCTTACGTTGCCGACCCCACGCCGGAAAAACCGTTCCTTTCCCTTTTCTTTTATCTGGACAGGCAGATACTGAGCGATCTGGTTATGGAAATGGAACCTGAGGCAAGGCCCTCATCCGTGGAAGGGCAGGGCGTATCCGTTGCCGATGCGGATCCGGAGTTTCTGGAAGCGATGCTGCGGCTTGCGGAGCTTCTGGACAAGCCGAAGCAGATTGCCATCCGTGCGCCGATCGTCATGCGGGAACTGCATTACCTGCTCCTTATCGGCCCGCAGGGAGGGGCCCTGCAAGGGCTGTATACGCGTGGCTCGCAGAACAATCAGATCATTCAGGCCATTGCGCTTATGAAGCAGAATATCGCTGTCCCCCTGCGTATGGACGCCCTGGCGCGGCAGGTCAGCATGTCGGTATCAAGCCTGCACCGCCACTTTAAAAGCCTTACCGGGTTCAGCCCGTTGCAGTACCACAAGCAGTTGCGCCTGTACGAAGCGCAGCGCCTGATGCTGATGGAGAATGAACGTGCGGCCAATGCGGCGTTGTCCGTAGGCTATGAAAGCGTGACGCAATTCAATCGGGAATATAAACGCATGTTCGGGGAGCCTCCGCACCGGGACATCAACCGCCGGCGCAAATTTTCCGTCACGGCCTCCATGACTGTGGGGAATGCTTCCCGTTCGGCCCCTGATAGGTAAGACGGGCAGTTGATGAAAGGAATCTACGGCGGGAGTGAGAGGGAAAACTGATACGTTTTTTGCAATTTGTTGCCTAAATCTGCCAAGGGGCTTTCCGAAGGGGGAAATGATGATAGGCTTTCCAAAACGGCGGACGACGTCCGTTCTCTCAGGAGGCCAGCATGATACATACCGTCGATGATGAACTGAGGCGGATCAATGAGGAACTGAAGCGGCGTATTCTGCGGCATCTGCCCGTTCCGGGGAAACAGGCCACCGCCGTCAAGGGGCTCACGCTGTCACGGCGTCAGGAGATCAACAAGGCGGATAACTGTTTCGGCACGCCCTCCGTGGCGGCGATTGTCCAAGGGGCCAAATGCGCCCTTATCGGAGACAGGGAATACCGTTATAAGGAAGGGCAGTTCTGCATCACCGGCGTTGATTTGCCGAGCGCGTTCTATATCCTTCACCCCAGTGAGGAAAAGCCGTTCCTGTCGGTCATTCTTGATCTGGACAGCCAGCTCATTTCCCGGCTGGCAATGGAAATGCCTCCCGCTTCTGAAAAGCAAAGCGGAAGGGGCGGCGGGCTTTCCATCGGCGAACTGGATGCGGATTTGCTGCAATGCTTTTTGCGCCTGGTGGAACTTCTGGACAAGCCGGAGCAGATTCGCATCCGTGCTCCGATGGTCATCCGGGAAATCCATTATCTTTTGCTTGCCGGGCCGCAAGGGGAAAGCCTTCGCCAGCTTAATACGCTGGGTACGCAGAGCAACATGATAGCCCAGGCCATTTCATGGCTGAAAGACAACTATAAGGAACCGCTCCATGTGGATGAGCTGGCGCGCCGGGCGAATATGTCGTCGTCAACCTTCCATAGGCATTTCAAGGAAATTACCGGACTCAGCCCGTTGCAGTTCCATAAGCAGTTGCGGCTGCACGAGGCCCAGCGCCTGATGGTGCTTGAAAACCGGAAAGCGTCCAGCGTTTCCCTGCTTGTCGGCTACGAAAGCGATACGCAGTTCAACCGTGAATATAAAAGGCTCTTTGGTGAACCGCCCTATCGGGACAAACTCCAGCGCCAGACGTTCCTGCAATAACGTGAAGAGGCCCCGCAGCAGCGCAGGGCCTCTCGTTTTCATCAGGTATTGCAGCAGGTTCAGACTTTCATGCCGATCCGGACAAGCCAGTCATCCATATCGCCTGACAGCGAGGAGCCGCCGCTGTAGCGCACGGAAAGGGCTTCCATGATTTTGGAGGAAGGGCACAGTTTGGCGATGTCGGTGACGCTCTGGCCCAAGCGTCCGCCGCCGTGGCTGACGAAGGGCACAATGGTTTTACCGGAAAAATCATACTGTTCCAAAAACGACGCTATAGGCATGGGGATGGTGGCCCACCAGTTGGGATACCCCAGAAACACCACGTCATAACGGGGCATGTCGGCGATGTGTGTCTTGAGTTCCGGCCGGGCGGCCCTTTCCTGATCGCGCTTGGCTTGTTCGAGGCAGGTGTTGTAGTCTTCGGAATACGGTGTAGCCGGTTCGATTTCAACGAGTTCTCCACCGATTTTCTGATGGAGCAGCCGCGCGATGCCCCGCGTGTTGCCCGACCACGAAAAGTAGGCCACGAGTACATTTCCCGGAACGGCGTGGGCTGTACCGTAAAAGCCGTTCAGGGCGAATGCGCCGAGCGCCAAAGCCGTTCCTTTCAAAAAATGGCGACGGGAAAAAGGATGAAGCATAAGCGTGTACCTCCGGGCGGTATGTGCATTGTTTTGATGGGATGATGGGCAGCCATCAAGAGAAGATGGCCTATGATGGCCGCTGGGCATTGCGGGCAAGCCTGAATCCGAGATTGAAGGTCTTATTGGCCGGAGGGTATGCGGCGCGGTAGGCCGAACGCAAATGACGCCCGAAGTCGTTCCACCCGCCTCCCCGGTTGACGCGGTAGGTGCCGGAAGCGGCCCCCGTAGGATCGGCGGCCGCGCCGTCGGCATAGGGGCCGTACCAGTCCCAGCACCATTCCCAGACGTTGCCGTGCATGTCGTACAGCCCCCACCGGTTTGGGGCGAAACTGCCGACGGGAACCGTCCGCGAACGGTATTGTCCGCTGGGATAGCCGTCATAGGGATAAGTGCCGTAATAGTTCGCCTGATCGACAGTGACGTTCTCTCCCGTAGAAAACGGAGTTGTTGTTCCCGCACGGCAGGCATATTCCCATTCCGCTTCCGTGGGGAGACGGTATCCGTCCGCGTCGCGGTTCCAGACAACGCTGCGCTCATCCCCGTTTCCGCTTATCACATAAGCCGGGGCCAGCCCTTCAGCGGCGCTTTTGGCGTTGCAGTAGGCCACGGCATCGTGCCAACTGACGTTTTCCACCGGGAGATCGTCGCCCTTGAACTGGCTGGGATCATTTCCCATGAGCTCCCGGTATTCCTTCTGGGTAACTTCGTGGACGCCCATATAAAAAGGATTAAGGGTGACGCTGTGCCGTCTTTCATCCTTTTCCCGGCGGTGCTCAGAAAACGGGCTGCCCATGTCGAAGGTTCCGCCCCGAATGAGGACGAACGCATCCGCAGCCTGAGTCTGTACCGCCGACAGCGCCAGAGCCAGACAGATGATGGCGGCTGTAAGTATTTTCATGAATTGCTCCTTGCATTGTGGTGTCGTCCGCTTCGTATGGGGCATTCAATCCCAAGCCTCTGCCGGGCGCAAAACAGGAGCGTTCCTCTTGCGCATCAGGCGAGAAAGCATATGGGCCGCTCCTGCGCACAGAAAGAAGATTACACCGTAGTCCAGAAGGAAAAAGAGCATATGCTCGTTTCCGTTCCACGGCATGAAGGCGCTGTTCATGGTCAATGGATAAATCAGCTCCCTATACAGGAAGGCGTATGCCCCATAGGCAGCAAGCACGACGCACAGGACGGGTGACGCCCGACTGCACCAGTGCGGGAGCGTGAAACGGACACGCCGCCCGTGCGCCGTCTGGAGTCTTTTTCCATAGATTCCGAGATGTGCCGCCGCGAGAAGGAAAGTCCAGTGGGCACAAAAGACATGCAGGGTTCTGGCAAAGAGTTCCCCCCTGAGCTCCGGAAATGGGAATACTGTCCGGGAAATGAGCACGGAGCTTGCCAATGTGCCAAGGATTGCCAGAAGCAGAAGCATATTCAGGATGAGCCTGACGACGCGGGAAAAATCATAACGGCCCCTTCTTAAGGTTTTGTACCAGATTCGGTTCAGCCATGTGTGCAGCAGGAAAGCTCCCGCAAGCGTGACGCCCAGCCATTCATGGATGGTGTTGCCTGTATGGCGGTCGGCCATGAGCAGGAGAAACAGGACGGCCATGAGGATGTCCGTCAAGAGTTTTGTCGGTATGCTCATTTTCGTTATCCTTTCCCACTTATGGCGTAAGGAATACAGTGGAAGATGGGGAATATCTGTCCTGAGTTGCAGGATAGATGAGGCGGTGGCACGAATGAAGATACAATTTTCGCAAAAAGTTGCCTGATTCTTGCATAACATATGCGTCATAACAAAAGGCACTTCACTTTATATGAAGTGCCTTTTGTTATTTCTATTTTTTACTATAGAGAAATACAAACGGTAATGTTCTTACGGCATCGGACAGTGCAGTGAGGAAATAGTTATTTGTCGATCTGGCTTTCCGTGAATGGATCTGCGCGATGCCCCATGAGCTTGATTTTGGAATAGGCGGACTCGAATTCACGCAGTTCCGCAGGTGACAGGCTGACGGAGGTGGCTCCGAGAAAATCATCAAGATGCGCCGGGGTTGTCGTGCCTGGTATGGGAGCGATCCAGGGAGCCTGGGCCAGCAGCCATGCGAGGGCGAACTGGGACATGGTGCAGTTTTTGCGCGCAGCCCATTCGCGAATCAGGTTCGGCAGAGGCATGTTGTGTTTCAGGGCTTCCGGCGTGAACTGGGGCAGGGTGGAAAGCCGCCCCGTGGTGAACCGGCTGTTTTCATTGATGGCCCCGGTAAGGAATCCGCGTCCCAGAGGGCAGTACGGCACAAGGCCGATGCCGAGTTCCCGCAGGGTGGGAAAAATTTTGGTTTCCGGCTCCCGCCACAACAGGGAGTATTCGCTCTGAACGGCGCTCACAGGCTGCACGGCGTGCGCCCTGCGAATGGAGTTGGCGCTTGCCTCGGACAATCCGAAGTGCAGTACCTTTCCTTCCTGAATCAGGTCTTTCACCGTCCCGGCAACATCTTCCATCGGAACCTGCGGATCGACGCGGTGCTGGTACAAAAGGTCGATATGGTCGGTACGCAGACGCCTTAGGGAGCCTTCCACCGCCCGGCGGATGTGGCCGGGTCTGCTGTTCAAAGCCGTAGGCTGCTTTTCCTCAACGCCAAAGCCAAACTTGGTGGCGATTTTGACCTGATTGCGGACGGGGGCAAGGGCTTCTCCGACCCATTCCTCACTGGTATAGGGGCCGTAAACTTCGGCGGTGTCGAAGAACGTCACGCCGCGTTCAAAGGCCCGGCGGATCAGGGCGACCATGTCCTTTTTTTCATAGTTACCGCCGTAGTATCCTACCATAGGCAGGCAGCCGAGGCCGATGGCGGAAACCTCCAGCGAGCCGAGCTTCCGATGTTCCATTTGTTTGTCCTGCCGTAACCCTTGGGTATCGGGCGCTGCGTTTGTATCTGCGGCATAGGCCATGCCATTCATGGAATGGGGCAGAAGAGCGGCGGCTCCAAGAGCCAGCCCTCCGGCAAGAAACTGGCGGCGTCCGAGTGTCATGGAATCCTTTTTGGCGTTCATTTTTCCCTCCACGAAATCAGTGTGTTATGGATTCCATATAGGCAGAAATTCTGGAGGGGGAAATGAACGATTTTCCAAATTTATTGCCTATTTTTTTCAAGCCGTCTGCCGCAGCTCCCCATGAGGTTTTGCCGTCATTGGAGGTAAAATACTTCCAAAGAGTGTGGTTAAATACAAGTCCATCATTGTGCATCTGAAGACTCATAGGCAGCGGATGATGTATCCCGCGTAACATATCCCCAATAATGCTTCGTTTTGTCTGTCCATGTACTTGTTCCCGTTCCCGTCAGTCGCAGCGCATGGTGGGCAGGCAGGGGTGACCGTTATCCGAAAACAGCCACTCTTGCCTCGCGTACAACGGCGTGGAGGGGTTGGATATTGCCGTACTCTTGGAAAAGCCCTCTGCTGAAATGGAGGGGAAAAGTATCATTTTTTTGGGTTCGTTGTCCGTCACGCCCGCATGGGTGCCGGAAGCGGGCATTTGGTTAAGCCCCTTGAAGCGGCCCGTCTGCGTGAGTTCGGCAACAGATTGAATCTCAGGGAGGACGATGCCCTCTGGCCGTTGCTGACCGCGATGGAGTATCAACATACTATAAAGGCTGTGTCATAGAAAAAGATTGATGCCTTTTTCTATGGCGCTCCAAGGGAATAACCAACAAAACACCTCAGCCATGAAGCCCGCCAAAGGGAAAACTGGAGAACAGGCTGTATTTTCACCGTGCTGTGGAGATGAAACGACCCCGTACTATAACAGAGCCTTTATAAATCACCGGAGCGTCCAGAACCATCATAGACGGTATGGTCGTGTTGCCGCTGAAAAGGAAGCTGCCGCCGCTCAAGCACGGTTCATAGATGGCGTGGTGAAGGAAGCGCAATACCTTGCCGCCAAAATTCAATACGCCAATCTGGTGCCAATATAGCTGTTTTCCCTCATTTGCCTACTGGCCTACGGATACCTGATGCTTTGGACAGATATTCGTATCGCCACAGGCAGGGATATTCTTCTGGCGGTAAGCCTGCACATGCCCTCTGGCTTATCAGCGGGCTGTGCCTCACAATAGGGCTCTTTTGCGGGGTAAATGCGGTACGGGATTTTGCCGGGGGTAACCGGAGATGACGCAAACGATTTCTTACAGCCCCCATGTATTTATTGTCCAGTGCATGGATACCGGGGGACATTGTTTTGACGGGACTCTATGAAGTCTGGTCGGTTGAGGCTCCCTCAATGTACTTGCCGAGCGAATGAGGCAATCTTACTGGCGAATGAGGCATACAAGTTTTCACGCAGTCATGCTATAACCATTTTAAACATAGAACGAAAAGCTATTTTGGTATGGACACGGCTCCTGTGGATTGATCACCGTTTGACCCAAATGGAGTAAGCAATATGAGTGAATCTGCACAGCTACATGAACTTAATGATTCTCTCAAAGAGAAATTGTTGAAATGGCTCCCTGAGCAATCCAGGCTGGAAACCCCGATTTCAGGTTTGGCCTTAACCCGTCATGATGAAAACACTTCTGCAATAAGATGTTTTTATACACCTATGATTGCATTGGTCGCCCAAGGGTTCAAACGTTCCATGATTGGCGACCATGAAGCAAATTATGGCGAGCTCCACTGCGTAACTGTCGGTATTGATATGCCCGGCGTCTTCCATATTACGAATGCTTCGCCTCAGGCGCCGTTCCTTTCGCTCTCCGTAAAGTTGGACAGACGCATTATCACACAGTTGATTACGGAAGCCCCTTCCTTAGTTGCCGCCCAAGAAGGAGAAGTGACTCCTGTCGTAGTAGATGAGGTAGACAAGGAACTTTTGCAGGCCTTTTCCCGCCTTGTTGAGCTGTTGGATACACCATCACGAATCCCGGTTTTGGCTCCCATGATTATTCGGGAAATCCATTACTATCTGCTCTGCGGCAGTCAGGGGAAATGTCTGCGGCTTTTCAACACAAGCGGAACACAGGCAAACCAGATCGCCCAAGCTATTTCGTGGCTAAGAGAAAATTATACGTCACCGATTCGCATGGAAGAATTGGCCCGGTATGTCAACATGGCTCCCTCAACATTCAATCGGCATTTTAAGGAAGTAACCAGCCTCAGCCCTCTTCAATTCCAAAAACGGCTAAGGCTTTATGAGGCCGAACGGCTTATGTTGCTTGAAGGAAAAGATGCCGGTACTGCGGCGCTTATGGTTGGTTATGAAAGCGGCTCACAGTTCAATAGAGAGTACAAGCGTCAATTCGGAGCTCCTCCCCGTAAGGATGTAGCTAAAAAACGTTCATAACCTATTGACTCACTTCATAAAGATAAGCGGGAAGAACCACTTGGCGGGCTTCCCGCTTATTTTTTAAGTTCTGTCATAGGATATGACAGTTTGTTTTCATAATAGAGTGAAAATACGTCCTTTTTATTTCGTTTTTCTGTTGAATGGCTCTATGGCTGAGGTATTTTGTTGGTTATTCTTTTGGAATTTCAAGAAGGAAAGCATCAATCGCTTGCGTGACATGGCCTTTTCAAAAAACAAGCATTTCCGAGCGAAATAGGCAAAGAATAGCTCAGATTATGTATAGTTTCGCGACCGAGGAAATCTTACTTTGTCATCAACAAAAGAAAAATGCCTTGATACACATCAGCAAGGAGGTTCCAGTGTTTTCCAAGATAATTACGGCCCTTCTGGGCGTATGTTGTACTGTAACAATGGGATTGCCGGCGATGGCACACGCCGAAAGTACGCACTCCGCATCGGCATTGAGCGGCAAACAACAAAGCATCATCCTTATAGCGGCTTTTACCGCAAAAGGCGATACGGAAAAATTGAAGGGCGTTCTTGTGGAAGGCTTGCAAAATGGCATGACGGTCAATGAAATCAAGGAAGTCCTTGTCCAGATGTACGCCTACACGGGGTTCCCCCGCAGTCTGACGGGCCTGAACACCTTCATCGCCCTGCTTGACGAACGAAAGGCGCAGGGGATCGAGGATGAAATGGGCAGGGATGCCTCCCCGCTGCCCGACAATGCAGACATTCGCGAACTCGGTACGGCGAATCAGACCACTGTCATCGGCAGGCCCGCCAGCGGACGAGTCTATGAATTCGCACCCGTCATCGACACCTTTTTGAAGGAACATCTTTTCGGCGACATCTTCAGCCGTGATGTCCTCAGTTTCCAGGAGAGAGAGCTGGCCACGGTTTCCGCATTGGCCAGTCTCCCGGCAGAAGCCCAACTGCGCTCTCATTTGAACTGCTGTCTGGTGGTCGGATGGAGCGAAGAGCAGATGAAAGCCTTTGTCGCCGTCCTTGAAACGAAAGTAGGCAAGGCGGAAGCGGAACTGGCGGAAAAGGCCCTGAACACCGTCCTGCAAAACAGGATGCAATTCAAATAACACCATAACATTTATGGAACAGGAGACAGTCATGAAAAAAACGCTTCTGACGACTCTGGCAGTGGCATCATCCCTTGCTTTTGCATGTGTTGCGAATGCGGCTGAAAACAATCCGTTCGGTCTTGTCTACAAAGGAGCCATCATGGAAAACGTCAAAGGAAAAGTGAACATCCATCCCGTCACCTATACTCTGAACGGCCTGAAAATTGCGGCCAACGTCTATACTCCCGCCGGATATGGGGCCACGAAAAAATATCCCGCCGTCGTGGTGGCTCATCCCAACGGAGGCGTCAAGGAACAGGTGGCCGGACTTTATGCCCAACGGCTGGCGGAAAAAGGCTATATCACCATCGCGGCGGACGCTTCCTATCAGGGAGCCAGTGAGGGGACTCCACGCAATGTGGACAAGCCTCAGTTCCGCACGGAGGACATCCACGGCATGGCCGACTACATCAGCGCCTATCCCGGCGTAGACGCCAATCGCATCGGCGCTCTGGGCATCTGCGGCGGTGGCGGCTATACGCTGAATGCCGCCAAGTCCGACAAACGGTTCAAGGCAGTAGCCACGCTGAGCATGTTCAATTCCGGGCAGGTGAGGCGCAACGGCTTCATGAACACGCAGCTTGATTCCATCCAGACGCGCCTGAAGGAAGCTTCCGACGCCCGCGCCAGGGAAGCCGCCACAGGGGAAATCGGCTATTCGGGCAACGTCGATTTTGACGCACTGACGGATGAAAGCATCAGCAAGATTCCTACCGATCTCTACCGAGAGGGCATGATATATTACGGAAAGACGCATCGGCATCCCAACTCCACCTTCCGTTATACGACCAGCAGCCTCATGGATTTGATGAGCTGGGACGCCACCGACAACATCGAACTTATCAATGTGCCGCTGCTCATGATGGCTGGGGAAAAGGCCGATACGCTGTACATGTCCGAGGAAGCCTTTGAGAAGGTGACGGGAACCAAGGACAAGGAACTCTTAAAGATTCCCGGAGCCACGCATATCCAGACCTATTTTGTGCCTGAGTATGTGGATCAGGCCGTTGCCAAGCTCGCGGACTTCTACGGCAAGAATCTGAAATAACCTGTCACGAACAAAACGGCTCAATCAGGAGGGCGCTGTTACGGCATGTAATAGCCATGCCCTCCTGCCCATGCCGCGGCTTTTCACGGAGAATATCATGAACCGCCTTTCACTTTTCACTCTTTGCCTGTTTCTTGTCGGGGGCACAGCCGTGCTTCCGGCTCATGCTGAAGCTCAGGGACAACTTGTGATTCCGGCAGGTTCCCGCCCTTCGTCCACGGCACCCGGACAGAATTTTACAGGCAATGTCCGCGTTGATCCGGCTTTTGAAACACAGGCACCACAGCGCGTCTACGGTTCCTACGTCACCTTTGAGCCGGGTGCGCGCACCAAATGGCATACCCACCCGTTGGGCCAAACCTTGCTCGTTACGTCCGGCGTCGGGCTGACCCAGGAATGGGGAGGCCCGGTACAGGTCATCCGGCAAGGGGACGTGGTGCTGTGTCCGCCCAACGTCAAGCACTGGCACGGCGCGGCCCCGGATGCCGCCATGACGCATCTCGCCATAGGTGAACGGCTGGACGGCAAAAGCGTGACGTGGATGGAACAGGTCAGCGATGAGCAGTATAACGCCCGGTAACAGCTTATAATATAAGGATACAACGATGCACATAAAATATTTCATAACCGTACTGGCGCTTTCCGTCGGACTCTGCTTACCAGCGGGAGACGCCACGGCCAAGGACAAGTTGCCCCCCTTGATGATTCAGGAGCAAGGGAGTTTCGCGGCAGGGGGAAAAGTCATCACAACGCCCGGTATGTTTGCCCCCCGTACCCCGACAAATCCCGCGGGGCAAACATTGCATGGAGATCATGCCTACGTCTTTTATCAGATTCCGGTGAACGCCCACAAACTGCCTCTGGTCTTCCTGCATGGGGCCGGACAGTTCTCCAAAACATGGGAAAGCACGCCGGACGGACGTGAAGGATTTCAGAATATTTTTTTGCGCCGAGGATTTGGAGTTTATTTGGTAGACCAGCCTCGACGTGGAGATGCCGGGCGCAGCACGCAGGAAACAACCGTCTCGGCGGCAACTGACGATCAGCTTTGGTTCGGCAACTTCCGCGTGGGGAACTGGCCCGACTTTTTTGAAGGCGTACAGTTCCCGCGTGATGCGGAATCTTTGAACCAATACTTCCGGCAGATGACTCCTAATACAGGCCCGTTCGACGTTCAGGTAGTGTCTGATGCCGTGGCTGCATTGTTCGACAGGGTAGGGCCGGGAATTATGGTTACCCATTCCCAAGGGGGTGGGGGAGGCTGGTTTACCGCAATCAAAAGTGAAAATGTCCGAGCTATAGTATCATACGAACCGGGCAGCAATTTCCCTTTCCCCGAAGGAGAAGTGCCTCCGGCTCTGCCGAGCGGGATTGATACGCTGGAAGGTGTCCCTGTTCCGCTTGAAGATTTTATGAAGTTAACTCGGATTCCCATCATCATTTACTATGGTGATTTTATTCCAGAAACTCAAAGTGAGTTTCCCGGCCCGGATCATTGGCGCACCCGGCTCCAGATGGCTAGGCTGTGGGCTGCTGCCGTCAATGGCAAGGGGGGCGACGTCACAGTGGTGCATCTACCGGAAATCGGTATTAAGGGTAATACCCATTTTCCTTTCTCAGACTTGAACAACCTCGAAATTGCCAATCTGCTATCCGAGTGGCTTCATGAAAAGAACCTTGATCAGTGAGTCAGGCGCATCATATGTCCAGCCAGATGATTCGCCGTACTTTTTTGAGAGGCGATGTCATAGGAAACGGCTGATGCTTTATTTCTTGAAATTTCAAAGGAATAACCAGTAAAATGCCCCAAACATGGATCCCATCAGCGGAAAAATTGGAGAAAAATATATTTTTCAGCATATTGTTGAGATAAAACAACCAGATACTATGAAGGACCTGAAATATTGTGCGCTGATGGTAGGAGCCGCCGTCTCTGAAACGTACCTGTTGCCTTCTTCTTTTGCCTTCTTCGCACACCATTTCAACAGGATGGTAAGATTGCAGAAAAGACGGTAGGGTGCAGAGGCAACCTACTCGTTATGGATACATGCTGACTGGGCATACGCTGACACGGTGTCTCCTACCGGGGCTGGCGGAAGCGTGCCGCTCCTCGCCCTCTTTGAAGGCCAAAGGTAGGAAAGGCATGAGAGTACGTTGACGCTACGGCGCAACGCATGGATTAAGTTCGGCTTCACACTGGAGGGAGAAAAAGGTCATTACCCAAGGCCGCCGCTCAGGGATTAACTGTTACGGGCTTTCTGCTGTAACAGGTGTTGGATATCGCCTACGGCAAATGCCGCAGAAGAAGGAACATATTCGGCAGTTGTGCGCATCGGACGGAGTTAATTTCAATCAGTTTCTCACTAGCCAACATGTGGAAAAGCTGTGCTAATCTATGGAGATTTTGAAGGCGCTGTTCAGCTTTGAACGGGTGATGAATACAGAAGCCCCGCCTCTTCCGGAGCCCCATCATATATGAAAGTTTTTCCGTATGGGCGGGGCAACGGCAGTACGCCTGTGCGCTATCTGGTACGGCGGGACTATCCTGACCGGGACACGCACCCATCGAAAGTCTTGCGTGTAGATGTGAAGCGAACTTGGACGTTGACTGATTCGCTGGACACGACATGGTGCTTTACGGTTGGGGGCTCTTCTTATCCTGACGGCACGGTGACGCCGGAATAGGAGCAGCGCGCCATAGATGACTTCGAGGCCGTAAGCCTTTGCCGGACTAAGGGAAGAGCCGTGGACTATTCTCCGGGGGTGCCACAGTCATGTCGGACATCATGGGCTGCATTTGGTTATTCCGCGTGTGAAGCGTTCCAGCGGCGGGCTTTCAACTACTCGCACGGCTGGCAAAAGGATTTTGATGTATTTCGTGATCTGCACAGTATCCGGGATGGCTGAGCCAGACCGGATGCTCCGTAGCGGGCACGCCTGTGTACGCTAAACCATGCCGATCTGCATGTGTAAGATACCAGGTAGAGCTGGAGGAAGGCTGTCAGGTTTGCATGAATATATGTTAGCGATCATGCTTGTGCGCCATTTATAGTACACTGATACGAAAGCGACAATCAAGCTGAGGAATTAAAGAGTATGGATGGGGGCGTTGTTTAATCATTCGTTTTTTACAAGTGTATATGACCTTGTATATATAGCCATATTAGGATTATGTAGTTGATTTTTTAATTTGTGGGCAGATAGTGGGCATATTCCGTTCCACAACGAAAAAACCCTTACGATTTCTCGTAATGGCATAATTTCGTTGGCGTCCCCAAGCGGATAAATTTTAAATTATAACATACTAAAATTAAAAATATTTTTACATACATAAAAATAATACCTACAAAAGTACCTCAAAAATTAAAATAGTTCAAAAAACTTCTGGGGACGCCGTTGGACGCTGAAGTATCAGCATTAGCTCGGTTACAATTCACAGTAAAGCCAGGAAGGTAATTCTTCCAAAAGCAACGCTACTCTTCTTCCTCAAAGCCAAACTCCTTGATTTTCAATGTCCGACAATTCTCGGACACTGCCCGTATTGTCTCTTGTGAGAAGCCTTTTGAGGCACTAGCTTCCACTTCAAGCCGCAGGCTCAACGTAACCCCATTGTCTGCTGTGAGCTGAGAAATAACTTCTTCGAGAATACGTTGTACGTCGCGATTAACGCGTGCATCGTCCAAGGGCGCTGAGAGGAAAAAACGCATACTTTTGGGTGTAGAAAGATGCGACGAAGATATGGAGGACTCAGTGTCTGACTGCTCCATAGTCAAAGGAGTCCAGCCATCCCGTTGCTCAGAAGAATGTGTTTTCAAATCCCCTTTATTGGTAACAGATTCAGCAGATGATGGATTACGCTGTAGATGTTCCAGTTCGACTTGCTTCTTTGCTGCACTTTTACGCACTATGAAGCCACTGCGATCTATAGATGCCTTTTGGGCATATCTCAAATCTATAAACCGCCCTTCACTTACGCCAGATGCATAGGCAAAGTAATCTTTCCCTTGCACACCTTCTTGGATGGCCTTTTCAAGTACGCTGTAATCGGAAAGACGCGGCAGATAGCAGTAGGTGCAGAGATACTCCCATAATTTTTTTATTTGCAGGCTATCTGCATCTTTCCAAAGTAAGCTGTCCAACTCCATCAGCAGAAGTGCAGGAGCCCACATGTCTATTACAGTCTCATTCTCCAGCAGCTTTTTACCGGCCCGGCTTATAATTCCCTCTGTACCGCCGCTGAGCCTTGTTTTTTCCCATTCTACAGTTTTCATGTCAGAGCGAGCGATGGCCGGTGTCAGAAGCCAGCACCATGTTTCGCTTAATCGCAGAGCAACAGTCTCATCACTGCGTTTGAGGCTGTTTTCCGTCTCTCTGTTTTGTGCAGCATCAAGGTTTAAGTCCTGACTGTCATTTTTTATGGACTGCCATGCCAGATAGCGACGGGTTTCCTGTTCCAATGCCGACATGGATGTTTGGTCAGGAGCAAGAAAGACCAGCATATTGCGGAAAATTCGCGGAGAATTCCCCCGGCTTTCCCAAATTTTTTCAGCAACGTCCAAGGCAGCGCAGCCATGAGATGAAGTTGTCACTGCCTCGCCGGGGCTGAGGATCACCAGCCGGACAGTCTGGTCGTCGGGCACGTCCAGTGAGGAAGCAGGACCAATATGTATGCCTTTTAATGGAGGTTCCTGCCGCAATTTTTTCATGCGGCGTTCTATCTCATATTCCACGTCAGAAGCCGAGAACTGTGTCGCACGATCCTCTACCGTCTTTCGTAGCGTCGGCCGGGTATCATACCAAAACCGATCCCCTGAAGGGTTCGTGTACAGGTAAGCAAGACTGTTTTGCAGAGAACCGAGCGCATCATTGAATACGGCAATCTGCTCGCCGGGCTGCACCACGCCGAGACGTATGCGTGAGGCTTCTATGCCGCGTACATTCTGTTGCCTCACTGTAGGGGCGCTGCCCAGCATGATGGTTCTGGCTACTCGCCGTGAGGCCAGAACCTTGCCGTAGCGAAGAACATTTTTATCTTGCTGCCAGGGAATGGAGCGCTTACCATCTACTTCCCTGTCCACAAGGCTGTTCCAGCCTTCCGACAGATGGCGCGTCAGCTCGTCGCGCACGGCTGATACGTCCAGTGGCAGGGAACCGGGCATGATTAACAGACTTGCGTCGCTGCCCATCCACAATTCATGAATGACGGCGGCCATCAGACGCAGCACGCCGCGTGTGCGCTGAAAACGCTCCAGCGTGGCCCAGTCTTCATACAAACGGTCAAATACTTCCGGGTGGATGGGATAACAGGCCAGCATGCGGTTCCTGTACTCCACTTCTCTGACTTCCAGAGGAAAGTCTGTTGGATTTTCCCGGTATAGGGCGCTGAAATGGCTACATACCATTTCGCGTGCGGAAGGGTTTTTGCAATCCAGAAAAAGCCTGCGGCGTACCACTTCAAAACCTTCGCTGGCAGCCACGGGCTTCCAGATGGCTTCCATACGGCCAAAGGTATGCTCAATGGCTTCCAGTGCGGTTTTACCAGCTTCCCCGCCCACCTCGATATCTGATTCTGGGATGGAGGCCACCACCAGACTGTTGCGGCTGGCGCGGGCGGCTTCTGTTATTTCCTGAATAAAGGTAATGAAATTGTCGAAAGATCCGGCCGGAAGGCCGTTCACGCCATAGATGCGCTTGGCGTAAGCCACGAGTTCGTCCATGAGGATGAGGCAGGGGCCGCAGGCGTCGAAAAGATTTTTGAGCGATTCCGAGCCGGGCGAGATGCCCTTCTTGTCGGCCTCCTTCACGAAGTCGTACAGTTTTGGGTCGCCGACGGAAAGCGCGAGCTGGGCCGCCATTTCGCCCCACAGCGTATTGATGGTGATGCCGGGCAGGTTCTGCGGGCGTTTGCTGCGGCTGGGGTCAAGGGCCGTGCCGACCAGCACTGCGGCGTGGACTTTCGGCAGGCTGGCGAGTCCGGCCTGCTCCAGCACCGGCCGCGCGGCGGGAATCTTGTCCAGCGAGACCATGCCGCGCAGAAGATGATACAGCGCGAGCATACTATGGGTCTTGCCGCCGCCAAAGGCTGTTTTGAGCTGAATGACGGGTTCGCCGTCCTTGCCAGAAACGCGCTTCAAAGCCTGTACCAGCAGGCCGGACATACCTTCGGTAACGTAGGTACGGGCGAAAAATTCCACCGGGTCGCGGTATTCAAAGGAACCTTCGCCACGTGACACCTGCGCTAGGTCGGCGGCGAACTCTGCATTGCGGTAGCGGCCCTGCGCCACGTCGGGATGAGGTTCGATAACGTCGCGCCAGCAGGGAAGCCCGGACGGCGACACCGTGAGCATCCCCTCTGCTTTGGCAGGGCTGGGAGCCGCCTGTACAGTCTGCACCGTAACCATTGTGGAACCGGCGGAAGAGCCGTAGCGGGACTCACGGAGCAGGGAACGGATCTCTTCCGTGTGTTCGGGGTCTATCTGCTCACAGAGGCGGGACATGGTATCCAGTGCGCGCCACGTGTCGCTGTCGTTGAAGTCCTGCGCGCCGATGTGGGCCAGTTTGTTGCGCACGCCCACGAGTTCCTTGGCCCAAGTACGGTGGTCAATGGAGAGGCGTTTGCGGAACACCTCGCCCCAGTACAGGTCAAACAGGATAAGGCAGCGCTGGATATCCAGCGAGTCGACAAGCATTTGTTCCGGGCCGTCTTCGGGGAGGTCGCGCTTCTGCTCATCCCAGAGTTTGCCCATGACCGCAACACGCCACCAGTCTGTCCCGTACTCAATTTTGAGTAGTGCGCAGATATAGGGAGCAAAAGCCTTCAGGAGATGGCGGAATCCTTTGAAAACGAGTTCGTTATTGTTAGACATATCTCACTCTCAGGCGTTTGTCAGATAAGAGAACCCTGCTTGGCTGCACGACGGGCGGCGCGCAGTTCGGCGGCTTTCTGCTGGATGTCGGGCCATGCGACCACAAGGGAGTTGTAGGCATAGGCCTCGGCGTTCCAGCCTTTGCGTTCGGCAAGGGAAAAGAGGCGATAGGCGAGGTCGCGGGCGCGCTCGGCAGAGGCGGAAAATTCTACCACGAGCCAGGCGCAGGCTTCGATGCCGCCGGTATCCATGCTTTGGATAAGGTACTGCGTGAGCATCCACAGACAGCGATCCGCCGTGAATCGCGAGACCTTGAGTTCCGGCAGGTCGGTGCGTTCCTGTAAGTGGACGACGCCCTTTTCGGCATAGACGAGGCCCATGGACGCCAGCTTTTCCACAGAAGTGTTCTTGGCGCGGGCCAGCACATCCGCCTCACCGAATTTCATCTCGTTGAAGGCGAACTGCGTGTAGAGATCGACGCAGAAGCGGCTTTCGGCATCCAGCACGCCGTCCTGCTCGCTGAAGTAGGCGTCGAGCTCGGCGTTAATGACCTGCAGAGCGGTACGGACGCCCATAGCAGAGCCGTCGGCCTCCAGCACCTTGGCGTAACGAGAATACACGCCCATGCCCGGGCCGATGGCGGCCTGCGCCATATCCACCGGGGCGATGTTGCTGGCTTGCAGCTTTTGCAGCGCGGTACGCAGTTCCCGCCGTAATTCCGCCATAAAAGTGCGGCGCGGGCAGTATGGCGCATCCTCCAGGCGCTTGCGGCAGACCAGCACAATGGAGGAAACAAGAGCGTTGGTGTTCATAGCAACTTGCCTTGTCTTCATTTCCGTGCGCATTGGCCATGTGCCTGTGATGGCAAAACCGGCTCTGATGATAGCGGAAAGCATGGTCTCCCAACCGGTGGAAGCCTGCGCGGCATTGTCGCCTTCGTCGTTTTCGCTCTGTTTGTAGGCGTAATAAATGGTAACGGGCACGTCTTCCCGCGCAGAGCGGTAGAACTGCCGGCAGGCCTGAAGCATGCCGTCCTCAAAAAACTCCCGAGCCTTTTCCTTGCTGCCCTCAAAGCGGTAGGGCGTAGCCACCAGCTCTTCCGCCTTGGGCACCAGCATGGTGCGGAAAAGGCGGGGATACGTGTTTTTCAAGGAACGCCGCATCCAGATATAGAAAAAATCGGACAGATCGGCATAGCCGATATTATCATAATACGGCGGATCAGTTGAAATAATCATATTATGAAAAAGCATATCATACTGGACAGCATATTGATTTACAATTCCATTGTATTCAGCTTTACATAAATAGTTTAATGGATCAAAGCTATAAAAAATGGCAGCATCAATACTTCCTGTTGCATTTCCCAAAAAATTCGGCTCTGCGAAATCCCACAACATGGGCAATGCTTGTCTACCAAAGCAATGTTGAGCCTTTTCACCAGTGCTATTCCATCTTACAAGACTATTTCCCGTCATTGCCAGTCTATCAACAGCAAACGCCAAATACACGCCCACGGCCTGGCCGTAGGCTGTTGCGCCGCATCCGCCTTCATCCAGCCCCTTGCCGTCGTCTTGCATACCTGAGGCGAGTGCGTCCTGTGTAGCTTTTGTCTGCGCTTCGGCTACCAGATCGCTGAATGTGGTCAGGGCCGTAAGCTGGCGGTTGGTGAAGAGGTCAGAAAAATTTCGAAGTCCATAGTTAGGGGTTTTGAAGTCTCGCGGATTCTGCGACAGTGAGGCATCAGGATATTCATCAGGCTTAGAAATGTCCGCACACTGGACTTGGCGTTCATCCGAAGAAATATATATTCGACCTCGTTGCCCCTCTGCGACAATGGCCATCAGTTGGGCCGACATTTTGCACTGTCGTCCCTCCTCTCTGATGTAGGTAAAAGGAACTACTGTGCCGCAGTTGGGACAGACTCCCCCTTTACGATCAACAGTCCCTTCAATCTTCGGTTTGCCGCTGTGGTGCACCTTGTAACTGGTCTTTCCCTCCTCAAAAACAGGCTCCACCCACGCCTCATTCCCCTTCTTCTTCGACAGCACAAAGGAGTTTGCCAGCGGCATTTCGCAGCCGCAGGCCGGGTTCGGGCACTTTACGGTTCTGGCCCATTTCCAGGCGATAACGGTGGCCTCCCCGCCGCCCTGTACTGGTGGTATATGAACTTTCGGGTATAGATGACCGATGCGACGGAAGGCTTCCTGCTTCATCCATTCGCCGTAATAGCGTACGTCTTCGGCAAGGCCCTTAGCTCCGCTCCACGAACGGTCACTGCCCAGATTGGCTCGGGCATCGGGATTCACCGGAGATTGCCCGGCAAAGCGCGGGGGAATCTCTATCATGGCCTTGTTTATCATCACGGCCACGGGGTTCAGGTCGTGCGCGTGCGCTTCCAGCCCCAGTCTCTGCGCTTCAAGAGGAATGGCCCCTCCGCCCGCAAAGGGATCAAGGAAAGTCAACGGTTCTTCGCCCATATATTTCCTTATTTCGGCGCGGGCCTCGTTCAACACTGCATCGTCATTGGAATTTTCCCATTTCACCAGACGGGCAAGTAAGGCATGCAGGCGCTGACGCTCTGCCTCCTGCTCTTTTTCTGTGGGAAAAAGTTCCGGGTGCGACGACGGGTCATCCACCAATGAAGCCCAAAGCACTGCTCGGGCCGTTGCCGTAGGTTTACGCGACCACCACAGATGCAATGTAGAAGGGTGCCCGTGGCGGATGGATTTTTCTCGCGCGGATTCGGCGTTGATGGCGTCCAGAGGAAGCGCGACTTCAATAAGTTTCTTTACAGACATACTTCATACTCCCCCAATATTAAAAGCCACGAAAATTATGAAGCATATCTGATAGTTGCTCATTTTTCTTGATGAATTTGTATAAATACTCCTCGTCTATATCATATTGACAATCATCTTTGTCTTTAGTCCTCAAAATCTGTTTTCCATCTTCTTTTGTGTATTGGAATGAATGTATGATTCTATTCCTCATATCAACCAACTCTTCAAATAGATTTTTAATATTACATGGAATACATTTTATATATTTATTCAATTCTCCTGACGTTTTATTCATAAATTCATACCATGTGCTATCAGTATTATACCGTAATATATTTTCTATTATAAATGCATTATTAGAGTTAAATGCACATATAGCAGTTCCCAAAAGCTCTCTGTATTCTTTAGAAGGCAGCGACTGCCGCGTATAACTCTCATACATATCTCTCTCCTTAGGGCAGTATTTCATCGTTCTCATAAACCAGTTTCGAGCGTTCCAGCAAAGCTCCCTTGTTGAAGGTGGTGCTTTCCACAGAAAAATCCGGGGGATTTACAAAAGGATGTTTCAGATAGACGGTATGCGTGTGCGCCCCATCCACATCCACAAGGGCGAGGATGAACTGCTCCGGCAGATTGAGCGCAGTGAGTATTTCGTTGCGGGAAACGGTGACGGTATCGGCCCCGGCCGCCCGTCCCTTTACTTCAATAAAGCGCATGCCTGGCAGACCGTTGCCAACATCCGGCATGTAGGACTCGATGTCATAGCCGCATTTTTCCGCACTGACGTCACGAGGCAGATGGCCTTGGGCCTTCTCCGCTTCCATGACCGCACGCATAGCGGCAAGCTCCACTACTCTCCGGGGGGCGGCATCGATACAGATGGTTGGCAAAGGAGCGTTCGTCAGTCGGGCCAGCAGTCCAGCGGGGATGACCAGTGCGCCGCCGATGACCACGGGCGGCTGAGCCGAAATCAGGCGTTCTGCCGCTAATTCGTCCGTACGTTGCTTCAGGCGGGCGGCCAGTTCTTCGGCGCGGCGGGCGGCCTTCTGGGAGTTCAGGTTGTTGCTGATCTTCCCGGCCTGTTCCTGTTTTTTTAGCTCTCCGGCGCGGTAGTCCCAGTAGCGAATTTCGGCGGTGAGGCGTTCGCGCACGGCCTTTTCCGTCTTGTCAATCATGATCTCGCGGCGTTCGCGCACGTCTTTCAGATGTTTGGGGATAAGATGGCCCAAGGCATAGCCGATGGCCACATCTTCCACGCCGCGCGTCAGCCACGGTTGCTTGCGGGCGTGGGCAAGAATGGCGTCCAGTTCTTCAGGCGCAGCGGGGCGGTAGTCGAGGTACGGCGCATAGCCTGCGTTCGCGGCCGTACCGTGTTCGTCCATCTCCACAAAATGGATATTGCGCGAGATGACGCGGCGGCCACCATCGGGCAGTGCCGTGCCGTCCTGAATAGCGTGTTCGATGTAGAAGAGCAGGCGCATGGTCTCGCCGGAATCGCTGTCGTCGATAAGGACGGCGCCGCGTTTAAGCAAATCAACAGAGCGTTCACGGATGATGTCGATCATAGCTTCAAGCAGAGGATGCCCAGGGCAGATGAGCGCGGCAGGTACAGAGCCGGGCAGATTGCGATAAGCCTTGTCGAAGCAGATGCGCTCGTAGCGATTGAGCACAGGCTCGATATGGCCTATCTGCCGGTCTCGATTGCGGATGACGAAGGGAACGGAGAGTATCTCCCAGCGGCCTTTCTCGCGGGCCGACATACGGCCGCCCAGTTCGCGGAACGCTTCTTTGAAGAATGCCTCGATGAAATACGGCTGGAGGCGGCGGGCCTCCATGCGCTCCATTTCCTCGCGGATGACGCTGACCGTGCGGATGTTCATCACGTCTTCGGTAAGGGCGCGTTCCTTCACCAGCTGAAGCAGAGCTTGCAGGTCGAAGGCAATATCCATGTCGCGATTGAGACGGGCCTGCACATTGGGGTCATTGCCGTGGCGCACGGCTTCGATAAGCAGTTCGCGCAGGGGACGGTTGTTGAACGAGACCTTGCCGAGAATGTCGAAGACCTTGCCGCCCAGTGCCTCTTTTTCCTGCTCCAGTTTTTCAAAAAGCCGCTGGAACACCGCGCCTTCGCGTGTTTCGGAAGCCACGAGGTTCCAGAGCCAGCAAGTTTTCGTCTGGCCGATACGGTGGATACGGCCAAAACGTTGTTCAAGACGGTTGGGGTTCCACGGCAGGTCGTAATTCACCATGAGGTGGGCGCGCTGAAGATTGAGGCCTTCGCCTGCGGCGTCCGTGGCGATGAGGATACGGACTTCCTTGTCCTGCTTGAAGCGCTCTTCCACTTTACGGCGCTCGTCGCGCAGTATTCCGCCATAGATGATCACTACGGCGTCGTTATTGCCGAGCAGGGAGCGTATCTTGTCCGTGAGGTAGAGGAGCGTGTCACGGTGTTCGGTAAAAATGATCAGCTTTTCGCGGAAACCCTCTGCGTCGAACATGCCTTTTTCGTCTTGCAGCAGGCTGGAAAGCTCTTCCCATTTGCGGTCTCTGCCGCTGGTGCGGACGGCGTTGGCCTTGGCTTCCAACGTTTTGAGCGTGGCAATTTCCGCTTCCAGTTCCGTGATGGTAGTCGCGGCACTGGCTTTGTCAGCTACGCGTTCTTCGGCGTCTTCCAGCTCGGCGAAAGTCAGGTCGTCATCGTCGAATTCATCCGTAAGGTTCAGGTTACGCAGTTCGTTCCAGTCGCGGGCACGCTGGCCGAGCCGCTCTTCGCTGAGACGGTTTTCCAGTCTTTCGCGACGGCGGTGCAGAGACTGATATATGGCCTCGGGAGAAGACGCGAGACGCCGTTGAAGCACGGTGAGTGCGAAGCCTACGGTGGTGCGGCGTTCGTTGTTCAGATTGTCGGCGCGGTTGAATTCGTTCTGAACGTAGGCGGTCACAGCCTCGTAGAGTTCGGCCTCTTCGGGGGAAAGGCTGTAGTTCACAGTGACGGCGTGGCGCTCAGGGAAGAGGGGCGAACCGTCGAACTTGAGCAATTCTTCTTTGACAAGGCGGCGCATGACATCGGAGATGTCGATAGCCTGCGAGCCGGTACGGGCCACGCCGCCGAAGCGATCCTGATCCACCAGCGAGAGGAAAAGCTGAAAATCTTCTTCCTTGCCGTTGTGCGGGGTTGCCGTAAGCAGAAGCATATGCCGCGTGATGCCGGAAAGCAGGCGGCCAAGCTGGAAGCGGCGCGTCATTTTGACTTCGCCGCCCCAGACCGTGGCGGACATCTTGTGGGCTTCATCGCAGACGATAAGATCCCAGTCCGTAGCCTTCAGTTTTTCCTGGATGGCCTCGTTGCGGGCCAGTTTGTCGAGCCGGGCGATGGCCAGCGGCGTTTCGTCAAAGGCGTTGCCCGTAACGGCGGATTCAAAGCGGTCATTGGTGAGGATCTCGAAGCGCAGATGGAATTTCTGGAAGAGTTCGTCCTGCCACTGTTCCGCAAGACTGCCGGGGCTGACGATAAGACAGCGCCTGAGGTCGCCGCGGGCTATAAGTTCCTTGATGAACAGCCCGGTCATGATGGTTTTGCCCGCGCCGGGGTCGTCCGCAAGGACGTAGCGCAAGGGCAGTCGGCCCAGCATTTCCTGATAAACAGCGGAAATCTGATGCGGAAGAGGCTCCACATCAGAGGTGTGAACAGCGAGATACGGGTCGAAGAGATGGGCGTAGTGTATACGCCATGCTTCCGAAGCGAGGCGAAGCTTTGCCCCGTCGGCGTCGAAACTCCATGGCAGGGATGCGTCTTGAAGCGATAGTTGCCCTTCATCCTCACGGTAGAGGATACGATTGCCAAGATCGCCCCGGCTGTTTTTGTAGGTAAGATTCAGAACGGCGTTGCCGTACCACTGGACTGCCACAATGGTGACTGCCTCATGTGGAGCAATGCCAAGAACAAGTCTTCCGCTTGTAATATCTTCGAGTCGCACCAATTCCTGCCACCCCGGAGGAGGTGGCGGTTAAGTGTACTTGGCCGCCAAGGAAACTTCTGCTGTCTGTGACAGTCCAATAACGTTGACTAAGCTGTTTTTACCGTCTAAAAACGAGTGCTAGAAGTAAAAAAACGGGTGGCGGCCAAGTACACTTTATCGACATATTATGGACAATTTTTTTTGAATGACTCCGCACGAATGCGGAATGTGGAACGAGCCATGCCGGAACGTTTTGCCGCTTCCGATGTCGAGATGGCACCCTCTGTCCATAAGGTATATGTTTCCGGAAAATTTGGGGGAAGCGGTCGTGGCGCGTGCCCGAACCGCACGCCGCTTTGCTTGGCTGCCGCAATCCCCTGAGCCTGTCTGCTGCGAATATTCTCCCGTTCGTTCTGAGCCACAAAGGAAAGTACTTGCAAAACAAGGTCGGCAATGAAGGTGCCGAGCAGGTTTTTGTCGCGCCGTGTGTCCAGCAGTGGCATATCCAGCACAAAGATGTCTACGCGCTTTTCCTTGGTAATTATCCGCCACTGTTCCAGAATCTCCTCGTAATTTCTGCCAAGCCTGTCAATGCTTGTAATACAGAGCTGGTCACCCGGCCTGAACTTTTTTAGCATAGCCTGATATTGTGGACGCTGAAAATCCTTGCCCGACAGTTTATCCATGAAAATGCGGTCTGACGGGATGGCTTGCCGCTCAAGGGCGATGCGCTGACGGCTCTCGTTCTGATCTGTACTGGATACGCGAATATATCCGTAAGTTTCTGCCATAAGATTTTCTCCTTTCAGTGGATTTATGTTCATAGTTCATCATCGGGTATATCAGGAGTAATGAAGCTGGAGCGTTGTTCGCGTTTCGGAGGCGGAGGGGGTGTGTCTTGCTTCTTTGACTTTCGCCCTTCCCGTTGCCGTCTGGCTTCGGTCAGATACTTGGTCAGAGTTTGGGACTTCACATCAATGCCTTTTTCGTGCAGGCGTTCGACAATCTCCTGTGTATCGAAGCCGCGCTTTCTCATCCGTTCCAGTGTCGGGGCCAGAGCAAAGACGGCTTCTTTGACGGACATGGCTCTGTTCCCCTCCAGTGTGACGGAAGCGGGTTTGAGAGTGGCGAATTCCTGTCTGATTTCCTTCAACTGAGTCGCGGTAATGGTCATGGTGCTTTTCCTGTGGTTCGCCGGGGCCATGCCCCGGATTGGTGTTTTGTTTTTCCGGTCGAGCGGGACGGTCGCCCACGCTTCACGCAAGTGAAGCATAGTGGGCTATATCTTCGGCCTGTGCGAAGATTTCCCTCCGACGCCTTACCTCA
>NZ_DBMAFI010000031.1:0-39872 GCF_057864385.1 Bilophila sp.
TCAAAGACTTTCGTGTTTATCGAATCCCTGCTGTCTGTTTTCCCTGTAGGCGAAAGGCAAGGCCCGACTGACTCGTTTTGGTGCATCGGCCCTGTCGTTTTCCCTGTAAACAAAAAACAAAGGGTTCTTTTCTTCATGTGGGATCCGTTTCGTATTTTCCCTCCCCCTATGGGCAAAAAACGGGATAAAAAATTTCCCATTTCTTTCCGGACAGCTTTTCCCCACTGACAAAAAAACCGCCTGAACAGAATCTGTTCAGGCGGTTCTCTCATTTGAATGCCACCGTAAGGGAAACCCCTTCTACCATTCCCGGCCGGAACGGACTCCTGCCGCGCCGCCTCCCCACCAGCCAAAAGGCTCTGTTATAGTATGTGGTTGTTTCCTCTCCACAGCGCGGTGAAAAATAGAGCTTTTTTTCCAGTTTTTCCCTTGGCGGGAGCCGCGGTTAAGGCATTTTTTCTGTTATCCATTTGGAGTTTTCAGGAAAAAAAGCATCAACCATTTTCTATAACACAGCCAGTCAAAAAGTTTAGGGGGATGAGGGGAGGGGGTTCGGGGGAGGGGAGAAGGAGACCCTTTTCAAAGGGGCCCTTCTCCCCTCCACCCGGTTTTCCCATCTTCTCATCCCCCCAGCTTGCTTTCCTTGAACTCGTGCTGCGGCGCGCCGGGCGGCGGCGGGGCGTTCGGGGGAAGGGTAACGTCCTTCTGCCCGATCTTCACTTCAATGGTGGGCTCTTCGGGCGTATAGGGCGGCTTCTTCTGATCCACGTCCACGAACAGCCTGCAGCTCTGGCTCAGGCAGTCGTAGACGGCGAGGAGCTTGGGCACGAGGATGGACGCGCCGGGCTTCTCGATGAGCAGATAGTAATCGCGCATGTTGTTCTTGCCGATGAGCGGCTTGACCCGGCAAAGCAGCAGCCATTCGTTGAGGCCGTCGTCGTTCCAGTCCACCTGGGCAAGCAGCGTCACCGTCACGATGTCCGCGCCCTGTCCGAGCATGAAGCCGTAGGGCCGCATCTCCACCGTATCCCCCGCCGTGCGCGACAGGGCGAACGTCGGCGGCAGCAGCGCCGGATCGACTTTGAAGCGGAACGCCGGGGAAAGGCGCTGGAACAAATATTCCCCAAGCTGGGGCGGCAGTTCCGGGGCCGAAAAGACGGGAACGGCATAGGCCCCGTGCTCGTCGATGACGCCGTGGGCCTTGAGTACCGGAGCCAGCCGTTTCGCCATCGTGTTGAACTCATTTTCGGCCGTGACGTGCACCTGTTTGCCCGAACACCCGGCGGCAAGGCAGACGCACAGGCAGAAACAGGTTGTGAAAAAAAGACGCAGAGATAAGGGGAAGCGAGCCGACATGGAATCTCCCGGTTCATGGCTGTAAGGGTGGATGGACGTCTGCGTGATAGCCCTGCGGGGTGGGATTGTAAAGAGCGCAGGAACATGCGAGAATCATACTTCAGCGTGTTTTTCCCTCCCCGGAACTGTTTGTTTGAATAAACACGGCAAAGAGGGCCGGATAATGGGAAAACGCTCACAAAAAGACAAGTCCGTTGTTTCTTGAGGCCCGCCTCTTGAGGGAAGGCGGCCCTCTTTCCGGCGCGAACCCAGCCTTCGTGCCGGGGCAGTCCGGCACTGCGTCTGATTTCTATCCACTATGGACAAGCACAGCGCTTACTTTTTAAGGAGGGAGCATGGACAGTAGCGTAACGCCGACTTCGCCATCAGAGATGGCTATTCTCGTCGCCGGCCTGCTGATAATGCTGTTTGGGGTTTATAAAGTATACCGCGAGCGGGGCCGGCCCGGTCTGCTGATCCTCTGGGGCGGCCTTGTGGATTTGGGGCTTGCGCTCATGGGGCTTGGCCTTGGGCCGTCCGGCGACGTGGGCAGCATCATGATCATCATCTACCATGCCATTGCGCGCCTCGCGGCATGGATGGGGCTGTCCGGGCTCGTCTCCAACCCGTATTCCTGCGTCGCCAACGACATCCGCGGCGCGCTGCACCGCAACCCCGTGGGGGCCGTGCTGCTGGCGTTCGCGCTTGAGGCTTCGCTCGGCATCTCTCCGGCCATGACGCCGGAAGGCCAGCATCTCGTCCTGCACGCCATGGCCATGCACAGCATCGACGTGCCGCTCGGCGGCCCGGTTCTCGCCATCATCATGGCCTTGGGCTACACCGTGCTGCTGTGGCTTTCCGCCGAGGTCGTCCTCCAGGTGTGCTTCACCCGGCCCGACGAACCCATATGTACCGAAGTCCCCATCGGCGGCGGCAACTTCGCCCGCGCCCTGTTCGACAGGGAAACCGAGCTGCTCGGCGTCCCCACCGGGAGCTGGTGCCCCATCGTCCCCAACCGCTGGAGCAAGACCCCGGCTGCGATCAGCCTGTACGTCCTGCTTGCCCTGCTGGCGCTTTTGGGGATCGGGCGCTTCCTCGTGCAGGATTTCGGCGCGTGGATCGTCGGCATCGATCCCCATTCGCTGGTGGAACTCGAAGGCCCGTGGCATGCGACCCCGCTCCTGCTCTATGTGGGTTCCTTCCTCGTCCTCTGTCCCCGCATCATCAGGCCCGCTTACCGGGCCAAGTATACGTTCGCGCTGTTCCTCGCCGCGTTCATCCTCACTTACGCGAGCGACCTGCCGCCCCTGTCCCGCCTGTTCTCGCTGATCATATCGGGCATCGGCACGCTCGTCGCCTGCTATTCCACCAACTATATTGAGGAGGACGGGCGCAAGCACTGGTACTGGTTCTTCCTGCTCCTTACCTTCGGCGCGCTGCTCAACATCGTGACCACCGACAACATCGGCACGCTGGCCTCCCAGTGGGAAGTCATGACGTGGGCGTCCTTCGCGCTGGTGGCGTGGGAGCGCACTTCCAGAGCGCGCGACGCGGCCATCAAGTACGTGGTGCTGTGCTGCAGCGCGGCCTACCTCATGATCGTGGGCTTCTTCATGATCGGCGGGAACCATACGCAGTACGGCGAACTCGTCGCCAACCTGTCCGTCCATTCCGACGACGTGCTCAAGTTCGCCCTTGTGTTCACCCTGCTCGGCTTCGCGGCCAAGGCCGGCCTCGTGCCCCTGCACAGTTGGCTGCCCGACGCCCACCCCGCCGCGCCGTCGTCCGTGTCCGCGCCGCTCTCCGGCGTGCTCACCAAGATGGGCGTGTTCGGCGTGGTGACGGTCTACTTCGGGCTCATCGGCTACAAGGAGCTCGCCTCGACCGGAACCTACGGGGGCCTCACCGCCCCCGGCCTGATGGTCACGTTCATGGGCCTGTGCACCATGGCCTACGGCGAATGGATGGCCCTCAGGCAGGAAGACCTCAAGCGGATGCTCGCCTACTCCACCATGGGGCAGGTCGGCGAAATCTTCACCGTCCTCGGCCTCGGCACGTGGCTGGCGGCGGCGGGCGCGCTGTCCCATGTCCTGAACCACGCGATCATGAAGGACTTGCTCTTCCTCTGTGCTGGCGGTCTCATTTTCCGCGTGGGCAGCCGCAAGCTCTCCGATCTCGCGGGCCTCGTCCACGAAATGCCGTGGGCCGTGGGCTGTATGAGCATCGGCATCGTGTCCATCATGGGCCTGCCGCCGTTCAACGGCTTCGTGAGCAAATACCTCATGATCGTGGCCTGTATGGACGCCGGGCAACCGCTCATCGCGGCGGCGCTCATCGCGGCGAGCCTCGTGGGGGCGATCTACTACATGCGCATCCTGCGCACGATCCTGCTTGACCCCGCCCCGGCAGGACGCCGCCGCGTGCAGGGCGTCACCACGACCATGCGCGTGCCCATGATCATCCTCGCGGGCCTGTGCGTGATCCTCGGCGTGGCCCCGCAGACGGGCCTGTCCCTCGTCACCCCGGTCATCAACGAGCTTATGCCGCACCTCGGCACCGGCGCGGGCCATATGGCGGCGGCCCTGCCGTCGCTCGACGTGAGCTGGCCCGTGTATGTGATCCTGCCCATGATCGGCGCCATCGTGCCGATCTGGTTCCGCAGGGATCGCGTGAAGGCCGGATGGGGCGCCGCCGCCATCCTGCTCCTGACCACGCTGCACGTGCTCGCCTTCGGGCAGGATCTGGATACGCTGTCCTTCATCATGGCCCTGTTCATCCCCGCCGTCGGCACGGTGAACCTCGTGTACGCCGTGGGCTACATGGAGCACAGCCATACGCAGTGGCGCTTCTACGCCTTCTTCCTGCTCATGACGGGCGGACTGCTCGGCGTGGCGGCGAGTTCGGATCTGTTCAGCTTCTTCACTTTCTGGGAAATCATGAGCTCGTGGGCCCTGTATTTTGCCATCGCGCATGAGGGCACGCCCGAAGCGCTGCGGGAAGGCTTCAAGTATTTCCTGTTCAACGTGGCGGGCGCGGGCTTCCTGTTCCTCGGCATCGGGCTCATCGTGGCCTACACCGGTACCGGCGAGTTCGCGGGCGTGGCCAAGGGCTTCGCCTCCCTGCCCCCCGCCGTGGGCACCTCCATCATGATCCTGATGGCCGTCGGCTTCTGTATGAAGGCCGCGCAGGTCTCCCTGCGCATCGACTGGCAGATGCACCCGGCGCTGGCCCCCACGCCCGTGTCCGGCTACATCTCCTCCGTGCTGCTGAAGATCGCGGTCTTCGGCCTCGTGAAGCTGTTCCTCGTCTTCGGGAGCGTGTACGCGCAGTCCCCGGACACGGCGGGGCTCTTCTCGCAGCAGGCCGTCATGTACGCCGCGGCATGGATCGGCGCGTTCACGCTGCTGTACAGCGCCGTGCAGGCCATGCTCCAGAACAGCCTCAAGCTGGTGTTCATCTGGTCTACGGTAAGCCAGATCGGGTACATGGTGCTCGGCGTCGCCGTGGGCACGAGCCTCGGCATGGCGGGCGGCCTCCTGCACATGGCGAACCACGTGTTCTTCAAGGATCTGCTCTTCCTCATGGTGGGCGCGGTCATGCTGCGCACCCATGCGGATACGATCGCCGAGCTGGGCGGCGTGGGCCGCAAGATGCCCGTGACCATGTTCTGCTTCTTCATCGGGTCGCTGGCCGCCGTGGGCGTGCCGCCGACCAACGGCTTCACCTCCAAGTGGATCATCTATCAGGCGCTCATGGCGGAAGGCGAACCGCTCCTTGCGCTGATCTCGCTCATCGGCAGCGTGATCACGCTGGCGTACCTCGCCCGCTTCATGCACGCGGTCTTCCTCGGACAGCCGGGGCGCAACCTCGACCATATCGAAGAGGCCCCGTGGGTCATGCGCGCGCCCATGCTGCTCATGGCCTTCATGGTGATCCTGACCGGCGTGTTCCCCGGCCTGATGCTCGCGCCCCTCAATGCGGCGCTGGCGGAATACGGGATGCCGCCGCTTGACGTGGCCTTCTACGGCCTCGCCACCGGCCCCGGCGCGTGGGACGCCACGGCGGTCGCCGTGCTGATGCTCGTGGCCTTCGGCGGCTGCTGGCTGGCCCTGCGCTTCCTGCTCTCCCGCGTGAAGATCCGCGTCGCGCCCCCGCACGCCTGCGGCCACGACGCCTCTCAGGAAGCCTCGCGCATCCCGCCCGAAGCCATCTACCCGGCGCTGGTCAACCTGTGCACGGGCAACAAGCCCGGCAGCGCCGCATGCCCTCTGCCGGAACTGGCCCTGTCCCTCTGCCGGGCCCTGCGGCAGTCCCTCCGCATCAATAAGGAGCGTCCGTCATGCTAGACCTGCTTGTGGGCATTCTCCACCTTGTCGTCTTCCCCGGCGGCCTGTTCGCGCTGGCGCTGGGCCTGTTCCTCAAAGGGTGCGACCGCCGCGTCGAAGCCCGGCTCCAGCGCCGGGTGGGGCCGCCGCTGATCCAGCCCTTCCTCGATCTGATCAAGCTGAGCGCCAAGGAGGTCATCATCCCGGCCTCCGCCGTGCGCGGGGCGTTCCTCGCGGCCCCCGTGGTCGCGCTCGGCGGCATCGCCATGTGCGCGGCGCTGCTGCCCGTGCCCGGCGTAACCGACGGCCTGCCCAAGATGGGCGACCTGCTGGTCATCTTCTACCTGTTCCCCATCCCGGCGATGGCGATCATGCTGGCGGGCTCCTCGTCCGGCTCGCCCTACGGCGGCATCGGCTTCTCGCGCGAGATGATCATGATGCTTGCCTATGAGGTTCCGCTGCTTATGATCATGCTGACGGTCGCCATGAAGGTGGGCGGCGGCAGCGGGGCCGAATTTTCCCTGACCAGGATCATGGACTATCAGGCCGAACACGGCTCGTTCGGGCTCACCCCGGTCATGTGGCCCGCATTCCTCGCGTGGCTCATGTTCCTGCCCGCCACGCTCGGCGTGCCGCCCTTCGACCAGCCGGAAGCGGAAACCGAAATCCTCGAAGGCCCGCTCCTCGAATATTCGGGCGTGCTGCTGGCCTTCTTCCACATGGCCTCGGCCCTCAAGATGGTCGTGGCGCTGGCGCTTGGGGTGGTGCTGTTCTTCCCCGGCACGATCTCGGACATCCCCGCGGTCAATCTGGTCTGGTTCGTCGTCAAGTGCGTGCTGTTCATGCTGCTCACCCTGACCGCGGTGAAGTCCGCCACGGGGCGTCTGCGCATCGAACAGGCTCTGTCCTTTTTCTTCAAGTATCCCACCGGGCTGGCTTTCCTGAGCCTTGTCATGGTGTGGATCGGCTGCTGACGGGAGGCCGGTCATGAACCTCATCAAGAAACTCTCCGCCCGCTCGCCGTGGCTGTTCCGCATCAACGCGGGCTCCTGCAACGGGTGCGACGTGGAACTGGCCACCACGGCCTGCATCTCCCGCTACGACGTGGAGCGCCTCGGCTGCAAATACTGCGGGAGCCCCCGCCACGCGGACATCGTGCTCATCACCGGGCCGCTCACGGCACGGGTCAAGGATAAGGTCCTGCGCGTCTGGAACGAAATCCCCGAGCCCAAAGTGACCGTAGCCGTGGGCATCTGCCCCATCAGCGGCGGCGTGTTCCGCGAAGGCTACTCCATCGAGGGCCCCGTGGACCGCTACCTGCCCATCGACGTCAACGTGCCCGGCTGTCCGCCGCGCCCGCAGGCGATCATGGAAGGCGTGCTCGAAGCCGTCGCCATCTGGCGGGAAAGGATGGAGGGCTGATATGGAATTCCTCAAAATCCTTTGGGACAACCTCAAGAAGGGCCCGGTGACCGACGCCTTCCCCTTCGGGGAGACGTACACCCCGGATCGCCTGCGCGGGCGGGTCGAAGTCGACCCGGCGCTGTGCGTGGGCTGCGGCACGTGCGTCCACGTCTGCGCCGCCGGAGCCATCAACATCTCGAAATTCGAGGACGGCAGCGGCTTCGAGATCACGGTGTGGCGCAACTCCTGCTGCCTGTGCGCCCAGTGCCGCCACTACTGCCCGACCAAGGCCATCACCCTCACCAACGACTGGCACAGCGCCCACCGGGCCACGGAAAAATATACCCAGATCACCCGCGCCAAGGTCAAATACGACTACTGCGCCGTGTGCGGGGCCAAGATGCGCGTTCTGCCGCAGGAAGTGCTCAACCGCATCTACGCCAAGCATTCCGAAGTCGATGTGGACGTGATCTCGCACCTCTGCCCGAACTGCCGCCGCATCGACGTGGCGGTCGAGGAAGACCGCGCCTGTCATATCGACCAGCTCGAAAAGATGGCCGCCCGCGAAGAAGTCTGTCTCGTCCCGCCGCGAAAGCCCGAAAAGGCCCCGGCGGGCAAGAAAAGCGCAAAGGAAGCCCCCGCTCAGGCGGCTTCCGGCCCGGAAACCGCCGCACCCGCACAGGAAACGGCGGCACGGCCCAAGCCCGGCCCCGCGGCTTCCAAGACGGCGCCGGACGCCCAGACGCCTCCGGCTGGGCAGGCCGCTTCCGCAGCGGCCGAAACGCGGCCCGATGCGCCTTCCGGCGCGGAAAGCGCCGCTGAAAAACCGTCTCCGGCGGCGGGCAGCACCGCCGACTGAGCCGACGTACCGCTATGAAGCAAGGAGAAACTTGCATGAATACGACATGGTCAAGCCGTTCCATCAATCCTGAGCTCGTCAAGGGGCTGGTGGAGCTGGCTTCCGAAGAACGGCACAACTGGGACAGTTGGGGCAACGGCTTCGAGTGGGTGACGCTCACGGACGCCGGACAGCTCCCCGCCGCCGCCGCCCTGCTCGCCAAACACGAGGCGCGCCTGTGCACGGTCACCGCGCTGAACAAGCAGCTCGCCGATCCCGTCACCACGCTCGCCTACCACTTCGACGTGCACGGCTATACCGTGACGGTGACGGTTCCGCTGGACCCCGCCGAGAACAGCGTGCCCACCATCACCCCGTGGTTCCGCAACGCCGACTGGAACGAACGCGAGTTCGCGGAGCTGTTCGACGTGCACGTCGACGGCAACACCAACCCCAAGCGCCTCTTCCTCGATCCCGAAATCGACGAGGGCATCCTCAATGAGGTCATCCCGCTGACCATCATGATGAACGGGGCCTGCACCAAGGATATGTGGGAGCGCATCATGGAAGTGAACGCCGAGCCCGGCGAGGAAGTGGAAAAGGGGGTGCGCGAATGAGCCAGACCAGCAGTTTTTCCCTGCCCATCGGCCCGGTGCACATCGCCCTTGAGGAACCGGTTTACTTCCATCTCGACGTTGACGGCGAAACCGTCCGCAAGGTGGAGATCACTTCCGGGCATGTCCATCGCGGCATGGAAGGCATGGCGACGCAGCGCAATTTCTTCAAGAACACGACGCTGACCGAGCGCGTCTGCTCGCTCTGTTCCAACAGCCACTCGCTGACCTACTGCATGGCGGTCGAGAACGTGCTCGGCATGACCCCGCCGCCCCGCGCCCAGTACCTGCGCGTGCTGGCGGAGGAAACCAAGCGCGTGGCCTCGCACCTGTTCAACATCGCCATTTTCGCGCACAACGTGGGCTTCAAGTCCCTGTTCCTGCACATCATGGAAGTGCGCGAGAACATGCAGGACGTGAAGGAGACCATCTACGGCAACCGCATGAACCTTTCCGCGAACTGCATCGGCGGCGTGAAGTTCGACATGGACGACGGCCTGACCATGTACATGCTGGAACGGCTCGGCATCGTCGAAGAGGCGGTCAAGCGCGTGGAAAAGGTCTTCCGTACCGATCCCCTGATCGCCAAACGCTCGCGCGGCGTGGGCGTCCTGTCCCGCGAGGATGCGTGGGCGCTCGGCGTGGTCGGCCCCGTGGCGCGCGGTTCGGGCCTCGACATCGACGTGCGCAAGAACACGCCCTACCTCGTCTATCCCGATCTCTACTTTGACATCGTCAAAGAACAGGACGGCGACGTCTGGTCGCGCGCGATGGTGCGCGTGCGCGAGGTGTTCGAGTCCATCCGGCTCCTCCGCCAGTGCCTCGACAAGCTCCCCGAAGGCCCGCTGGCCGTGCACATGGAGCGCATCCCGGAAAGCGAATCCGTCGCCCGCTCGGAAGCCCCGCGCGGCGAGCTTATCTATTATCTTCAGACCAACGGGACCGACACCCCCGCCCGCCTCAAGTGGCGCGTGCCGTCCTACATGAACTGGGAGGCCCTCACCGTCATGATGAAGGACTGCCAGCTTGCCGACATCCCCGTCATCGTCAACAGCATCGACCCCTGCGTCAGTTGTACGGAGCGGTAGGGGGATGAAATGAAGATTGGGGAGGGGGAGGAGAACCCTTCTGGAGAAGGGCTTCTCCTCCCCCTCCCCAAACCCCACCCCCTCCTCTCCCAAGACTTTTGTAAGGGTCGGCGGATGGCGGGGTATTGAGAGAAGGTTCACCTTTGACGCGCGTCCCCCGGAGCGGCGTCGAAAGAAAGACGGTTTTGATGCGAAGGGGCTCCTGAGGAGCCGCCTCCCCACCAGTCAACGTTTTGCGGGTGGGGGTCCGGGGGAGGGAGCGTGCGGGTGTCCCCCGCTTTTGAAAAAAGCTCCCTCCCCCGGTGCCTCTTCACCAACCACCAAAAAATGCACGAAGCATCCATCGTTGCAGGCATGATGAACATCCTCGAAGACGAGGCCAAACGCCACAACGTGAGCAGGATCACGCGGGTGCGGCTTTCGGTGGGGCTGTTCACGGCGGTGGAGCCCAAAACGCTGGAAGCGTGCTTCGAGCTGTACGCGGAAGGCACGGCGGCGGAAGGGGCCGAACTGGACATCACGGCCGTCCCCGCCGAAGGGCGCTGCCTTGATTGCGGGCATGAATTTCCTATGGCCTCGCCGCGCTGCCGCTGCCCGGAATGCGGAAGCCTGCGGCTGGAAGGCAAAGGCGGCCGGGACTTCCTCATCACCGGCATCGACGCCTGCTGACAACCAAGACTGACTGCGAAAGTTCGCAAGGAATATGCCATGAGCCGTTACATGATCGAATCGGTCCCGGAAAAATGCAAGGCGTGCCGCCGCTGCGAAATCGCCTGCATCGCCGCCCACCACGGCCTGACCTTTAAGGAGGCCCTGAAAAAGCGCGACGAGCTCGTCGCCCGCGTCCATGTCGTCAAGAGCGGCTCGGTGAAGTCGCCCATCTCCTGCCGCCAGTGCGAAAACGCCCCCTGCGCCCGCATCTGCCCCACCGGGGCGCTCCAGCAGGACGGCGGCATCGTGACCATGAACGCCCAGATCTGTTCGGGCTGCCAGCTCTGCATCATGGCCTGTCCCTACGGCGCGATTTCGCTGGAATCCATCGGCCTGCCCTCCGCCACGTCGGAAACGATGGCCCAGAAAAGTATGCGTTCAGTGGCCGTGCGCTGCGACCTGTGCAAGGACTGGATGAAGCGCGAGGGCAAATCCGTGCCCGCCTGCGTCGAAGCCTGCCCCGTCCACGCCCGCAGCGTGGTGCAGATAGGCTGATCCCCGCGCAATCATTGATGGTGTAAGCGTGCCGGGGCGGGGCCTCGGCACGCTTTTATTCACCGGACATTTATGATACAGGGCACGGATTATGAGCGAATCCATCGGCATCATTGCAGGAAGCGGACAATTCCCGCGCCTCGTGGCGGAAGACGCCAAGGCCGCGGGCTACGGCGTTGTGGCCTGCGCCTTCCACGGCTTCACCGATCCCGGCCTTGAAGCGCTGGCCGACGCGTACACGACCGTCTATCTGGGGCAGTTCGACAAGGTAATTGATTACTTCCGAAAGCACGGCGTCCGAAAGCTGTGCATGGCCGGGGCGATCAACAAGCCCCGCGCGCTGGATCTGCGCCCGGACTTCCGGGCGGCCCGCATCCTCTTCTCGCTCAGGGGCAAAGGCGACGACGCGCTGCTTCGCGCCATCATGGAAGATCTGGAAAAGGAAGGCTTCACGCTCATTCAGGCGGCGGAGCTCTCCGCCTCCCTGCTCTGTCCCGAAGGCGTCCTGACCCGGCGCGGCCCCTCGGCCGAGGAGATTGCGGAAATCGACTACGGCTGGCCCATCGCCGAGGCGCTCGGCCGCTTTGACATCGGCCAGTGCATCGTGGTCAAGCAGGGGATGGTGGTAGCCGTGGAATGTCTTGAAGGCACGGACGCCGCCCTGCGGCGCGGCGGCGAACTGCGCGGCGAAGGCTGCGTGGCGATCAAACGCTTCAAGCCCAAGCAGGACGAGCGCGCGGATCTGCCGTCCATCGGGCTGCAAACCGTCCGCCTCCTCATTGAACAAAACTACCGCTGCCTCGCCGTGGACGCGGGCAAAACGCTCTTTTTCGACAGGGCCGAAGCGCTGGCCCTTGCCGACAAACATAACTTCTGCATCGTCGCGCTGACCGAAGACTCGTTCGGGAAGCTGCGCCTTCAGGCGAAAGCCGACTAGACACACGAAACCCGAGAGGAAACCAAGTATGGGCAAGGCCGACCGTTATCAGAAACTGTACCCCGTCACATGGGATCAACTCCACCGCGACGCGAAAGCCCTGGCATGGCGCCTTTTGGAGCAGGGGCCGTTCAAGGGCATCATCGGCGTCGCGCGCGGCGGGCTTGTCCCGGCCGCCATCGTAGCCCGTGAGCTGAACATCCGTCTGGTCGACACCCTGTGCATCTGTACCTATCAGGGCCGCGAGCAGACCGGCGGCGAGGAAATCCTCAAAGCCATCGAAGGCGACGGCGACGGCTGGCTCGTCATCGACGACCTCGTGGATACCGGAAACACCGCCACCATTATCCGCAACATGCTCCCCAAGGCCCATTTCGCCACCCTGTACTCCAAGCCCGCCGGAAAGCCCCTCGTGGAAACCTTCATTACCGAAGTCAGCCAAGATACGTGGATCCTTTTCCCGTGGGACTCCGAAGTGCAGTACACCGCCCCGCTGGTGGAACAGAACTAGGCGTTAAGACGGGAAGCCCCCAGCAGACGGCATCATAAAAAAGGCTCTGTTAGGGCATGTGGTTGTTTCATCTCCACAGTGCGGTGAAAGTACAGACTTTTTCTCAGGTTTTCCCCTTGGCGGGAACCACGGTTAAGGCATTTTTCCGGTTATCCCTTTGGAGCTTCAAGGAAAAAAGCATCAATCATTTTTTATAACACAGCCATAAAAAAAGAAAACCGGGACAGCCTCGCGCAACAGGCTGCCCCGGTTTTCCGCATAGGAGCGGAGGAAGGATTGCCGCCGGCCTCGCTGCTGTCGGCCATCGAGAACCGCCGGAAATTCCCGGATCGCCGGCCCGTGACTGCCGCCGATCCGGGGCTCCGCCCTCCCCGCCGGGTGGACGGAAGGGCGGAGCTGTTTGGGAGGGAAGGATGCCAAAAGGCAATCCGTACGGAGGAGCTTCAGCCGCGCGGCGCGAACGCACCCTTGTTTTCCCCTCCCGGTTCGACAAAACCTGGCCTTAGAAAGCGTACCGCATATTGACGGAGGCCTTGTAAGCGTTGCGGTTGGTGTTGTCGAGGACGTTGCCCCAAACGCCGTCGTTGAGGCTCAGGTGGATGTATCCGAGCTCAACGGCGAGGGTCAGATCCTTGTAGATCTGGTAGTCGGTATCAAAGGTGGCTTCCCAAGCGCCGTCCTTGGTGGTCAGGTAGGTGGAGCCCACCATGCTGCCGGTGGCGTCAGGATAGCTGGTATGGAAAGTGGTCATACCGGCGTTCTCCGGCATATTCTTGTTGTTGGTGCCCCGATAGTAGCCGACCTGAATGGCGTGCGTCAGGTTTTCCATAAAGGAGATGTCCTTCATGCGAAGCGCGATACCCCACGTCCCCACGGGGCTGGTGCCGAGGATGGTGTCGCTGGAAATGCCGTAACCGCCGTCAAAGCCGAAGGAAGAGCCGGACCAGCCGGCATCCACGGTAGGCATGCGTTCGGAGCCGTCATACGGATTGGAGTTGTCGCCGGAGCCGTACCACAGGAGCAGGCCGGGGACGCCGAAATCAAGCTTGTATTCCGCGATGGCGGAAGCCAGCCAGCCGCTGCGCTTCAGGTCGATGGTCTTGCTGGTCGCGCCGTCGTATCCGCTGAGCGAGCGGACGGTGCCCATATCCACGGAGCCGTAGTTGAAGTCACCGGCGAGGCGGAAGGGGCTGAACGTGGTCATTTCGCCCGTGATGCCGACCCACCATGCGTTGCCTTCGCTGCGGTTGCCTTCAAGCGTGGTCAAATCGCTGCCGCTGGGGAGCACGGGGAGCATACCGGCGCGCATATCGTCGATATCCCCCTTGGCGTCGCCGCCAAGGCTGCGGCTGCCCACAAAGCCGTACATGCCCCAAGGCGTGATCTTCACGCCGTCAAAGGTCAACGGCAAGGTCAGGCCGACGAAATCCATGGCGTTGTTCTGATCGTCACGCCACTTGCCGTAACCGTTGGTGTTGTCGTTTTCGGCACGCAGCCAGAAGAGGTTCGCACCGACGTTTTCGGTCAAGTTGCCGCCGATGGTGATCCCCGCGCCGTCGCCGTCGAGCACGGCGGAACCGGCCACGAAGCCCGGCATCACGAAGGGCTGCAAGCCCATGCGGACCAGCACGTCGGTTTCGGGGATGGCCCAGTCGATGTAGGAATAGCGCACTTCAACGGTTCTGCCGTCCGTGCCGAGGGACGCGCCGTCCTTGGCATGGCCCCAATGCGTGTCGCCGATTTCAAAATAGACGACACCCTTCAGGCTTTCGGATGCAATCACATCAATCTGGGTGCGCAGGCGCTGCGCCGCACCGAAGCGGTCGCCGCTGCTGTGCTTGTCGAACGAATCGTTCGTATACTCAAAATTGAAGTCCCACATCCCCTTGGCCTTGATGTCGGCCGCATTGGCGGCGGAAAATGCGGAGCAGACAAGGCCGGCCGCAAGCAGAAGCGTGGTGAGTCTCTTCATGACGAAAATCTCCTTTCTTCATGGTGAAGGTTGGGATATTTCCGGCCTCTTCCTCTCAGAGCCGGAAACATCAAGAGCTTCAGGAGCCGAGGTGAAGCTTTCAAGCGCATTTTCTCCTACCGAAATAAATATTCAATTATTTGTACGATCTTTATAACAGCCCTCTAACGAAGCCCCATCACCCCGCCTGCTGAAAGGAAAATGCGATGCTACGATCCAGCCCTCCTCGGACGGCCCATCACCCGCCAGCGGAAAGGAAAGGCCCTGCCAGCGCATGCGGTTGTTTCATCTCCACAGTACGCTGAAAACACAGCCTTTTTATCCGATTTTCCCATTGGCGGAATCCACAGCTGAAACATTTTCTTGGTTATCCCTTTGGAACTTCAAAGAAAAAAGCATCAGCCATTTTCTATGGCACAGCCAAAGGAAAAAGAAAGGGAAGGAGGTTCCAGCCAATCTGGACGTGGACGCCCTGCTCTCGCCCTCGCTTGCGAAAAGAAAGGTATCTTTAAGCCATGTCGTATTGTTACATATAACTATTTGAAATTATTATAGATATTATTTTATAATTTTCAAATAATTAAATAATTCCAATATATTATATGTGATTAACAACACAATCTAACCCTTTTCCGCGTTTCCTTGCCCAAGGTAAAAACAGGCCCCTGCCTCCATGTCCCCATGCCCCCATGCCTATGTGCAGCCTGACGCTGTTCAAGCGGCGGATACGGTCGGCTTTCGGCGTTTCCCATGCCTATATGCAGGCTGACGCCGTACCGCTGCGACGTGACGCCCATGTCTATACGCAGCCTGAAAAGCCTGCGGGGTTTGGCATTTCCGTCAAACGGACAGGGGCATCCCCTTCCTATCAGGGCCATCCCCTTCCTAACGGGGCTTCCCTTATGGGACTCCCTCTTGCCTGAAGCTCATGGGGCCGACCAGCGGGTAGGGAAGCCCTCCGCACGGGCAAGTGGATGCCCACGTACAGGCCGGCTGCTCCAGCGGATGGGGAAGCCCTTGTCTCAAGGTTCCGGGGATACTGCGGGATACGGGGCTGCCCAGCGGATGCGGAAACCCTGCCGCCAAATGCGCCCCTCCCCTAATCGCTAGGGCGTACCATCAATTTAATATATTGAAATTATTTAACTATTTTCAAAGCATAAAAAATTATTGGCTGTGTCCTAGAAAACGGTTGATGCTTTATTTCCTTGAAATCCCAAGGAAATAACCAATAAAATCCCCCAATCACAGAACCCACTAGCGGAAAATTTAGAGAAAAAGCATATATTTCAGTGTATTGCTGAAACAAAACAACCATGTACTATGACAGAGCCAAATTATTTTTTATAATTTTAAATAGTTACATACAAAAACAACGACACAACCTAGGCTGTTCCAGCGGATGCGGAAGCGCCTCCTAAGCCAACCCTCCGCACGATGCCGGGAACAAGGCCAGCCCGGAAAACGGATGCAAAAGCAGGCCCGCGCCAAGCACTGCCCGGCATAGCCCCGCAATGTGCCGACGCAGCCGGGCGGGGTGGCCCTGCGTTGCGCCCTCATCGGAAAAATATGGCTGTGTCATAGAAAATGATTGATGCTTTTTTCTTTGAAGTTCCAAAGGGATAACCAAGAAAATGTTTTAGCTGTGGATTCCGCCAATGGGAAAGCCGGATAAAAAAGCTGTATTTTCAGCATACTGTGGAGATGAAACAACCACATACCATGACAGGGCCAAAAATATTTTATAACATACCAATATGGATACTATTGTTAGAGCCATCAGCTTGGCTGGCGGCTTTCCTTTGTCCCCCAAAGGGTACGGATACGAGGCAACGCACGCCCATTAAGGAAAAGGTTCCTCCTCCCAAAGGCCATCAGCGGCGCCGGGCTGCAAAACGGCACAAAGGCAACTGCTTGCCTTTGTTCAGCTATCCGCGTAGATTATCACCTTTCGCGCCAGCCGGCCCGGTTGGGGTGCGCCCCTCGGCTTCAACGCAGTCCAGACAAAAGGGAAGCATATGAACCTCACACAGAAAATCATCGGCAGTCACCTTGTTTCCGGCACCATGACGCCCGGAAGCGAAATCGGTCTGCGCATCGACCAGACCCTGACCCAAGACGCCACCGGGACTATGGCATGGCTCCAGTTCGAGGCTCTGGGCATCCCACGGGTCAAGACCGACATTTCCCTGAGCTACGTGGATCACAACACGCTCCAGATGAACTTCCGCAACCCCGACGACCACCGTTTCCTGCGCACCGTGGCGGCCAAATTCGGCGGCGTGTACTCCGGGCCCGGCACCGGCATCTGCCACCAGCTCCACCTTGAAAACTTCGCCAAGCCCGGCGCGACCCTCGTGGGTTCCGACAGCCACACCCCCACCGCGGGCGGCATCTGTTCGCTCGCTATGGGCGCAGGCGGGCTTTCCGTCGCGCTGGCGATGGCGGGCGAGCCTTATTACATCCCCATGCCCAAGGTCGTGCGCGTCTTCCTGACCGGTGAGCTCACCGGATGGGCTTCCGCCAAGGACGTCATCCTCGAACTGCTCCGCCGCCGTACCGTCAAGGGCGGCGTGGGCCGCGTGTTTGAATACGCCGGGCCCGGCGTCGCCACCCTTTCCGTGCCGGAACGCGCCACCATCGCCAACATGGGCGCGGAACTCGGCGCCACGGGCACCCTCTTCCCCTCCGA
Source organism: Bilophila sp. (assembly GCF_057864385.1). Lineage (NCBI taxonomy): Bacteria > Pseudomonadati > Thermodesulfobacteriota > Desulfovibrionia > Desulfovibrionales > Desulfovibrionaceae > Bilophila > Bilophila sp. Next base: position 16,923 of record NZ_DBMAFI010000031.1, read on the forward strand.
CGGCGTGACCCGCGCCTTCCTCAAGGCCATGGGCCGCGAAGCCGACTGGCTGGAGTTCGGCCCCGACGCCGACGCCGCGTATGATGAAGAAGAAACCATCGATCTTTCCGCGCTGGTTCCGCTGGCCGCGCAGCCGCACATGCCCGACCGCGTGGTGCCCGTAGCCGAACTCGACGGCCTGCCCGTCGAGCAGGTCTGTATCGGTTCCTGTACGAACTCCTCCTACGCCGACCTCAAGCTGGTCGCCCAGATCCTCGGCGGGCGCCGCATCAACCCCGGCACCGACGCCATGATCTCCCCCGGCTCCAAGCAGGTGCTCACCATGCTGGCGCAGGAAGGGCTCCTTGAACCGCTCATCAGCTCCGGCGCACGCCTGCTCGAATGCTCCTGCGGGCCGTGCATCGGCTCCGGCGGCGCGCCCGTCACTGCGGGCGTGAGCGCCCGTACCTTTAACCGCAACTTCGAGGGGCGCAGCGGCACCAAGGACGCCAAGGTCTATCTGGTCAGCCCCCTGACCGCCGCCCAAGCCGCCCTGAACGGCAAGTTCACCGACCCCGCCACATGGGGAACCCCGCCCGCCAAGCCGGAACTGCCCGCCGATCCGCCGTCCATCCGGCACCTGTTCGTGTTCCCGCCGGAAAACGGCGAGGACGTCGAAGTCCTGCGCGGCCCGAACATCGTGGCGCTGGAGAAATTCCCCCGCCTCGACGCGTCCGGCGACGTGCTCGAAGCCAACGTCGTGATCCGCCTCGGCGACAACATCACCACCGACCACATCATGCCCGCGGGCGCGGAAATCCTCGCCCTGCGCTCCAACATCCCGGCCATTTCCGAACACGTGTTCGTGCGTGTGGATCCCGACTTCGTGAAGCGCGCCCGCGCCGTCTCCGAAGCGGGCGGCAACGGCGTCATCGTGGCGGGTGAGAACTACGGGCAGGGCTCCAGCCGCGAACACGCGGCGCTGGCCCCGCGCCATCTCGGCATCAGGGCCGTCATCGCCCTGTCGATGGCCCGCATCCACCGCGCCAATCTGGTGAATTTCGGCATCCTGCCTCTGGTCTTCGTGAACAGGGAAGATTATGCTAAGGTCGCCCAAGGTGCGGATATCCGCATCCCGCTCGCGGAAATCACGCCCGGCGGCGTGACGAATATTGAGATTGCGGGCGTGGGCGTTCTTCCTGTAAGGAATGATCTCTCGGCGGCCGAACTGGACATCATCCGGTCCGGCGGCCTGCTGAACGCCGTAAAAGAAAAAATGTAAGCCGGATCCCGGCGGGACGTGCGGGACGCCGTACGGCCCGCCGGGACCCGTAACCTTTGAACTGGAGCTGTCATGCTGGATCTCATTCGAGCCAACGCCCAATCGTGGGGCGTCAAAATCGCCTTTGGCATCATCATTCTGGTCTTCGTCTTCTGGGGCGTCGGCGGCCTGACGGGTGGCCCTTCCACGGTCATCCTCACCGTAAACGGGGAACCCATCACCATTCAGGAGTTCCAGCGGAAATACGAACAGCTTGAGCAGCAGGTGCGCGCCCAGTACCCCGATCTTGACGCGGCGGGCCTCAAGGCGATGCAGCTCAAGCAGCAGCTTATCCAGAACCTCATCCTTGAAAACCTCATTACGCAGGAAGCCGAGCGCGTCGGCATCGTCGTGACGCCCGTGGAACTGCGCAAGCTCATCGAGAGCTTCCCCGCCTTCCACAACGAAGAAGGCAAGTTCGATCCCGACGCCTACGTCCGCATGATCAAGGCCCAGCGCAACACCCCCGGCAACTTTGAGGCCGAACTCCGCAACAACATGCTGATGAACAAGCTCCGCGCCGACGTCACCGCCGGGGCCTTCGTCCCTGAAGCCGAAGTGCGCGATCTCTTCCGCTATGAAGGCGAACGCCGCATTCTGGAGTACGTTTTCTATCCGCTGGAAGACTATACCTCCAAGGTCGCCATCGACGACGCGCAGATCAAGGACTACTACGAAGCCAATCAGACGGCTTTCACCGTGCCCCCGCAGGCCGACGTGGAATACCTCCTCATCGGCGCGGAAGCGCTCGCCGCCGCCCAGAACGTCAGCGACGCCGCCGTATCCGAATACTACGAAAAGAACGCCGCCCAGTTCGCCACCCCCGAAATGGTGCGCGCCCGCCACATCCTCATCCTGAGCGACGCCAAGGCTTCCGCCGAGGATCAGGCCAAGGCGAAGGCCAAGATTGAAGAAATCGCCCAGCGCATCAAGGCCGGCGAAGATTTCGGCACCGTAGCCAAGGAAGTTTCCGAAGATCCGGGCAGCGCCCCGCAGGGCGGCGAACTCGGCTGGTTCGCACACGGGCAGATGGTCCCCGAATTCGACAAGGCTTCTTTCGCCCTCAACCCCGGCGAGCTTTCCGAACCCGTCAAGACGCAGTTCGGCTGGCACCTCATCCAGCTTGAAGAAAAGAAGGCCGCCGGGCAGAAGCCGTTGGACGAAGTGAAGGATCAGATCCGCACCCGTCTGGCGCAGGATGAAGCCTCCGGCAAGGTACAGGAAGCGCTGGAACAGGTTCAGCTCGCGGTCATCGGCGGCAAGTCGCTGAAGGAGGCCGGGGAACCGCTCAAGCTGGCCCCGCAGGAAACCGGCCTCGTCAATACGACCGAACTGGCTGAAAAGATGGGCATCAAGCCTGAAAACCTGTCGGCGCTGCTGGCCGCCAAGCCCGGCACCGTGCTGGATACGCCTTTCGTGACCAAGACCGGCTACGTCATCGCCAAGGTGAACGAGTCCAAGCCTCAGACCGTAAAGCCGCTGGACGCCGTGAAGGACGACATCAAAGCTCGCCTCCAGCAGGACAAGGCCCGCACGCTCGCCTTTGAAGCCGCCAACGCCGAACGCAAGGCCTTTACCGCCGATCTGCCCAAGGAACTTCAGGGCAAGCTCAAGAAGACCGAACCGGTCGGACGTCAGGGCTACATGGGCGCTCTGGGCATGAACGCCGAACTGGCCAAGGCCGCCTTCGCCGCCAAGGTAAACGAATGGTTCCCCGTGGCCTACACGCTCGACGGCGGCGCGGTCATCGCCCGCGTAGCCGAAGTCGTGACGCCGAGCGATGAAGACTGGAAGGCCGCCGCCCCGCAGATCACCGACGCCGTGCTCAACGCCAAGCGCGAGCAGATGTTCCGCGGCTTCCTCAGCCTGCTCCGCTCCAATGCCAAGATCGAACTGAAGAACGAAACGATTCTGGCGGATTAATAAAAACTGAATCGGGGAGGGGAGAGGGAACCTTTCTAAAGAAAGGTTCCCTCTCCCCTCCCCGAACCCCTCCCCTTTCCCTCCCAAGATTTTTGTATGGGTCAATGAAGGTTGAAGGGGATACGGTATTCCGTTTCGGAGGCATCCGTCTCCCGGTTCCACTATGGCAACTTAACGTTGCCATTTTACAATCTTAAAGTTTAAAATACGCTTGATCCGGCATTGAACAGCGCAAATGAATTGTGCTTATGGCCTTCCAGCGACCGCCTGCTTCCCGCAGTCGGAAGAGCCTTTTCAACATGAAAACGCTCTAAAAAAGCCATAAAGAAAGCGCCCGAACTTTTTTCGGGCGCTTTCTTTATTTCAAAAGGCTGTGTCATAGAAGATGGTTGATGCTTTTTTCCTTGAAGTTCCACAGGGATAACCGACAAAATGCCTTAGCCCTGTATTCCGCCAAGAGAAAAACCGGAGAAAAAGTCTGTATTTTCACCGTATTGTGGAGATGAAACAGCCACACACTATAACAGAGCCTTTCAAAAAATCCAACCCAAACAAAAGCCTGTACCATAACAGACGATTGATGTTCTCTTTCTTGAAATTCCAAGGAGAGAGCCAATACAATTCCTCAACAGTGAAACCCGATAACGGAAAACTGGGGAAAAGGCCGTATGTTTTCATTATTGAGATGAAACAGCCATAGCCATGAAAGGGCAAGGCAACAAGCTGCAACACTTGCTTAACGCTTAAAAAAAGGCTGTGTCATAGAAAATGGCTGATGCCTTTTTCCTTGAAGTTCCAAGGGAATAACCAACAAAATGCCTCAGCCATGAACTCCGCCAAGGGAAAACGGGGAAAAAAGCTGTATTTTTCACCGCCTTGTGGAGATGAAACAGCCACACACTATCCAGAGCCTAAAATATCCCCCAATAATCCTATTTTCCGCAGAACCGGGAGACGTCCGCATCCGAAACGGGACTGCATATAACCTCACCTTCCATTGACCCATACGAAAGTCTTTGAAAGGGGTGGGGGTGGTTTGGAGGGGGCGGGGAAAACTTTCTTCAGAAAGTTTTCCCCGCCCCCTCCAATCTTCTACAGCTTCCTCAGCTTCTTCTCAAACCGCTCGTACTCGCTGAAAATACAGGCGCAGTAGTTCTGGCGGTACAGGCCCATTTCCTTGGAACGGTCGATCCCGGCCTGCCAGAAGGGGCGGAAATCCCGGTACAGGAACTCGGAACCGAACCCCGCCTCGCTCCTGTAATCGCCGGACGCCGCGACGCGGGTTCCGATTTCCCGGATGGCGTCGTGCTGCTGGTGCCGGGAATAGAGCAGGCTTGTGGTAAAGCAGTCAAAACCGTTCTCCGAGGCGATGGCGCAGGTCAGGGCAAGGCGGCTCTCGTAACAGTAGCCGCAGCGGGCATATCCCTGGTTGTCCGCAATGCCCAGATCATGCACCATCTTGAGCCAGCCGGGAAGATCATACGCATCGTCCTGCCAGAGCATGGGCAGATCCATCTGTTCCGCCACCTGCTCCATCGCCTCCCGCCGCCGAAAATACTCGGAGACGGGATGGATGTTCGGATTGGCGAAGTATCCCGTGACGTCATAGCCCTCGTCGCGCAGCGACTGGATGCACATGATGCTGCACGGCCCGCAACAGGCGTGCAGGAGCACTTTCTTGCCGTTACCTGCCATTGTTCTGCCCATTGTGCTGATGGCCCTGCTGCTGTGCGGGGGCTGCTGGTGCGGAAGAGATGCCTTCGATGCGGATATCCAGACGGATATGGAATTCCTTTTCCATGAGCGAGAGCCGTTCGCGCTTGTGGTTCAGGAGGTACAGCCCAAGCTCGGCGTCCACGCTGTGGACGTACTCGGCCTGCCCCGCCGCCGCAGCCCCACGCATGGCGCGGTGCAGCTCGCGGAGCGTCTGCACGGACTGCCACTCCATGTTGCGGCGCTGCCCCGTCCCCTTGCAGTGGGGACAGGTCTCCATGCTGATGGAAATCGCCGAGGAGCCCGTCCGCTGGCGTACGATCTGGAGCAGGCCAAAGGAGCTCATCTTGCCGATGTCATGGCGGGCGCGATCGCCCTTCATGGCATTGCGGAGTTCTTTTTCAACCTCGCGGCAATGTTCGGGATCGCGCATCTCAATGAAGTCGATGACGATCTGCCCGCCGATGTCGCGCAGGCGGAGCTGGCGGGCGATGGCCGCCGCCGCCTCCATGTTCGTGCGGAAGGCCATGGCCTCAAAATTCGTCTTTCCCCCGATCTTGCCGGAGTTGATGTCGATGGCCATGAGCGCCTCTGTCTGATCGAACACCAGACGCCCGCCGGACGGCATGATCACCTCGCGGGAATGCACCTGTTCGATCTGTCCGAGAAGGCCGAAGTGCTCCCAAAGGGTTTTGTCATGCTTCTCATAGAGGTGCACGAGGTCGCCCTTGCGCGGGAACAGCAGGGAAGCCATCTCCCGGATGGCTTCGGCGGTTTCCGCGTCGTCCACCCAGACTTCCGACACGTCGTCGGACAGGTAGTCGCGGACGCTCCGGCTGGCGAGGCCCGGTTCCTGATAGATCAGGGAGGGCACCTTTTCGGTAGTGGCGCGCTTGCGGATGTCCTTCCAGACGCGCTTGAGGAAAGAGAGGTCTTTCTGGAGCGTTGTCTTGCTCGTGCCCGCGCTCACGGTGCGGACGATGGCCCCAAGCCCTTCGCCGGGCTCAAGGCCCCGGATGAGCTCGCGCAAACGGTTGCGCTCCTCGCCGTCCTCCACCTTGCGGGAAATGCCGATCTGCTCCTGCCCCGGCGTCAGCACGAGGAAACGCCCGGCGAGCGACAGCCATGTGGTCAGGAACGCGCCCTTGGAGCCGTTGGGTTCCTTCACGACCTGAACGAGGACTTCCTGCCCCGGCTTGAGCACTTTCTGGATGGGCGGGTATTTGCGGCCCTTGGTGGGCTCGTGGGGCTGGAGGTAATATTCGGGGTGCACTTCGTCGATTTGCAGGAACCCGTTTTTCACGTTCCCATAATTGACGAAAGCGGCTTGCAGGTTGGTGTCGATGTTGTTGATGACGCCCTTGTAGATGTTGCCCCGGATCTTGGCCTGATGGGTCATCTCCACATAATACTCGCGCACTGAGCCGTCTTCGGTGAGCACCACCTCGACCATATCGCCGGGAAGCACGCTGACCAGCATCTTGCGATCCACGCCGGACGCGGCGGCCTTGGCGGGCTTGCGGCCTTTCTTGGCGTCCTGCCCCTCTTCGCCTTCCTCGGCGGCTTCGCCCTCGGCCTCCTGCGGCGCGGCGGCAGCGGCGGCCTTCTTGTTCCGGCGGCGGCGCGGCTTGCGCGGCACGCGGGGCGTACGCGCCTCCTCACCCTCGGCTTCAGCGGGAACAGCAGCGGGTTCGTCGTCATCATCGTCATCAAAGACGAACACCTCATCCTCAGGCACGGCGGCAGCCTGCTGATCCTTCCGCGCCTCCTCGGACGGCTCGGCGGCGGGACGCGCGGGCTTGCGGCGGCGGGAACGGGAGCGGGGCTTACGGGGGGCCTCTTCACCCGCGGCGGCGGGTTCCTGCCCGGGTTCGGCCCCTGCGGGCCCATCTTCGACGGCGGGCGCGGATTCGGCAACGGCCCCAGCCGGGGATTCGGCGGCTAAGGGCTCATCAAGGGCGGGCGTCTCCCCCGCTTCCGAAGCAGCCGCATCAACGGCGGCATCGCCTTCGGCGGGACGGCGGCGGCCCCGGCCGCTGCGGCGGGAACGGCGGCGCTTCGCGGGTGCGGCGGCATCGCCTTCGGAGGCTTCGGAAACATCGGCGGCAGCGGATGCCTCCGGCGAGGCGACGGCAGGGACGGCAGCGGGTTCGGACACGGCGGGGACGGCGGACGCAACCGCCTCGGCGGGCAGCACGGAAGCGGCGACGGCGGGAATTTGAACGGGATGTTCGGTCAACAGGGGCTGTTCGGGCTGCTTCGGCTCCACAGGCTCCTCAACAGGCTGTTTCGGCTGCCCGGCCCGCTTCCGGGATGTTTTCGCCGCGGACGGCTTCGGGGCGGGGCGTTTCCGTGCGGGGGCTTCGGCCGCCGGATCCGATATGGGCTGTCCCTCCGCAGGCTGCACCGGCGCGGCGTCCTCTGGAACGGCAAGTTCCAGCGTGGCCTGTTCCACGGCAGGCTTCTTGCGGCGCGGGCGGCGGGGCTTCTTTTCGGGAGCGGGCTCGGAAGGGGTTTCAACGGCGTCCGCAGCGGCGGACATGGGCATTTCGGACGCAGCCGGCTGTTCCGCCGGGGCCGCGGTCTTTTCAGAATCGGTCATATGTTTCCTCAAAAAACAAAAAAGTATCGGGGTGCCGTCCGGCTGGCGCGGGCGGCCGCAAAATCGCGGGTCGGGCACGCCGTTCGGCGTCTCCGAAGGGCCCCGCACATACGGGCCTCGCCGGGGAGAAAGCCTTTCCGGTGAATACGGAGGGCGGGCAAGGCCGCAAGGCGCGGTTTTCCAAAAAATTTTTCCGGCGGCGACAAATGTCCCTGCGCACGGGCAGGCCAGCGGCCCGTACGGGGAAGCGGCGATCCGGGCGGGCCGGTCAGTCCAGCATGTGAAGCGTCACCGACAGGTCGTCCCCCGCAAGCCGCAGGACGGCATAGCCGCCCGCCGCAAACGCGCCGGGATTGACCAGCACGGTGCGCCCGAGGCGATCCACGGCGCGGGATTCATGGATGTGCCCGCACAGGCACACATCCGGCTGTGCGTCCAGAATGAAGTCGCGTACGGCGGAGGAACCGACGTGGGTTCCGTCCCCGACGATGTCGCACAGCGTGTCATGCGGAGGCGTATGCACGGAAAGCACCACATGGCGGTACGTCCGGGCCTCCCTCCACATGCGTTCGAGCCAGTCCGCAAAGCGGGACTCGGGAAATTCGCTCGGCGTGCCGAACGGCGTGAACGTGGAGCCGCCAAGCCCCATGATCGCGACGCCGAGAGCCAGCTCACGGACGCACAAATGCGTATTCCAACCCTGCTTGGTAAGCCAGTCCGTGACTTCGGCGCGATCCATGTTGCCGATCTGCGCGTAAATGACGGGATTGTAGCGGGTGAGCTTCTCAAGCACGTTGCGGGCCTGCGCCGCGCCGCCGGTGACGGTCAGATCGCCGGTGACGATGATGCCGTCGGCCTCTTCCAATCCTTGGATTTCGCCAAGGCGGGCGGCCTTGTCGTGAAGATCGCCCATGACGATCCACGTGCGAACCCCGGATGACGGGGCGGCCGCGCCGGAGGTTCCGGGAGCGGGGGCCGCAAAGGACGAAAGGGGCTGGACGCTTGGCATGTCGGCAACTTCCTTGTACTGTTGGGGTTGCAGGGTATACCGGCTTGCCATTCCCTGCAAGGGATTCCGCTTCACTCGATCTTTCGTACCCTAACCTATTGTTTCAGGTTTGACAAAGGTGCGCCATGCCCCTCCCTCCGACCTCCCTTTCCGCGGCGGGTATGCCCTCCGGCCACGCCGCCCCGGACAGAAACGCCTTGCGTTCCGAGCTGATGCGCGCCCGCAAAGCCCTTGCCCCCGCCGAGTGGGAACGCCATTCCGCCGCCGTCCAGCGGCGTGTCCTCGCCCTCCCCGAATGGCGCGAAGCCCGCACGGTCGCCATGTATGTCGCCGTGCGGAACGAAATTTCCACCGATGAAATTATCAGGCGCGCGTGGGCCGAGGGCAAACAGGTGCTCCTGCCCCGCTGCCTCCCGCCGAGCGCGGGCGAGGGAATCATGGAATTCGTCCTGTGCCGGGGCTACGATGAACTGGCGCCCGGCGCCTTCGGCCTCTCCGAGCCCGGCCCCGCGTGCCCGCCCCTGCCCCGCACGGGATGGGAACGGGACGCCGCCGGAACCTTCGCCCCGCCTTCCGGGACGGATGCGTCCCTCCGGCTGCCGGATCTGATCCTGGTCCCCGCCGTGGGCATCAGCCCAGCCGGGGCGCGCCTCGGGTACGGCAAGGGCTTCTACGACCGCCTGCTCGCCCTGCCCGGCTGGGGCGGCGCGAAGCGGCTGGCGCTGATCCATTCCCTCCAGATAGCCGCATTTCCCGCCGGGCCTCTGGACATCCCCATGCACGGCTACGCCACCGAAAAGGAACTCATATGGCTCTGAGCTTCATCCCCTTCGCCTTTCCCGGCATTCCGGGCGTCCGCTGCGCCTTCCAGACCCGCGATTGGGGCGTTTCGGAAGGGCCCTATGGGGGCGGGAACATCGCCTACACGGTAGGGGACGATCCCCTGCGCGTCTCGGCCAACCGGCTGGATCTCGCCGCCACGCTTGAGCTTGCCGAAATCGCCGAGCTCGATCAGATCCACGGCGACACGCTCGTTTTCGATCCCCCCTCAGCGCCGCTGGAGCGGTTCGTGGAGCCGCCCGCCTTTCCCAAAGGGGACGGCCTTGCCACGGACAAGCCCGGCATCGGCCTGCTCATCAAGACCGCCGACTGCCAGCCCGTCCTTGTCGCGCACAAGGAAGGGCGCCACATCGCGGCCTTCCACATCGGCTGGCGCGGCAACCGCCTGCGCTTCCTCCAGTCCGGCATTGCGGCCTTCTGCGGGCGTTACGGCCTCGACGCCCGCGACCTGCTCGCCGTGCGCGGCCCGAGCCTTGGCCCGCAGCGTTCGGAATTCGTCAATTATGATGAAGAATGGGGCCCCGATTTCGCCAACTGGTTCAATGCCCGCGACAAGACCATGAACCTCTGGCGGCTGACCCGCGACCAACTGCTGGAAGCGGGCCTTCCGGACGAAGGCATCTTCGGCCTCGATCTGTGTACGGCGTCCATGCCGGACAGCTTCTTCTCCTACCGCCGGGACGGGATCTGCGGGCGTCAGGCCAACGTCATCTGGACAGCCTGAATGCCCATGCTGCTGGACATCCGGGATACGGTGGCCGACTATGCGGAACTCATCGCCCGCGTGGTCGGCGTGGACGTGGAAGTCGTGGACGCGGGCCTGAACCGCCTCGCCGGGACGGGCCTCTATGCCTCCGGGGTCGGGGAAAACATCCGCGCCGCGGGCGAAACCTACCGCCACGTCATGCGCATCCGGCGCTCGTTCGTCATGGAGACGCCCCGCGAGCATTTCATCTGCACGCGCTGTCAGGGGCGCGGCCTCTGCCGCGAAACCCTTTCCATCAGCACGCCCATCATCGACGGCGGCGACGTGCTCGGCGTCATCGGGCTCGTCTGCTCCACCGACGAAGACCGCGCCCGCGTCCTCGCGCACAAGGACGTGTACGTCCAGTTCATCGAGCGCTGCGCGGAATTCATCCTGCACAAGCTCCACGACCACGCCGACCTGCTCCGCGCCCGGTCGTTCCTCGACATTATGCTGCGGATCCTCGAAATCAACAGCCGGGGCATCGTCATCTTCAACGCCAAGGGCGGCATTTCCTACCTGAACGACATCGCCCGCCGGGATCTTGGGCTCAAGGGCGACGGCCTGCCCACGGACGTGCAGTTCAAACGGACAGGGGAATCCTTTTCGGATCTTGAGGAGTTCGTGGTCACCGCCCGGAACCGCAAACACACGCTCATGGGCCAGATGACCCCGCTCGCGCCTTCGGACTACCACTTTGCCGCGGTCTTTACCTTCGAGTCCCTGCCGCGCATGGCGGATCGCGTCTCTTCCCTTGGGGACTCCCTTTCCGGCGTCGAGAACCTCATCGGGCGCTCGCCCGCCATGCTCCAGCTCAAAGATCAAATCCGCCGGATCGCGGGCTCCACATCCACAGTCCTCGTCACCGGCGAATCCGGCACCGGCAAGGAACTCGTCGCCCGCGCCATCCACGCCGCCAGCGACCGCCGGGACAAGCCGTTCATCGGCATCAACTGCGGGGCCATCCCCGACGCCCTGCTCGAAAGCGAGCTGTTCGGCTACACGGGCGGCGCGTTCACCGGCGCGAGCGCCAAGGGGCGCATCGGCAAATTCGAGCTGGCCCACAAGGGCGTGCTGTTCCTCGACGAAATCGGCACCATGCCGCTCTACCTGCAAGTGAAGCTACTCCGCGTCCTGCAGGAACGGGCCTTCACCCGCCTCGGCTCCAACCGGCTCATCGAGGTGGACATCCGCATCATCGCGGCGGCGAACGAAGATCTTGCCGGAGCGGTGCGACAAGGCCGTTTCCGCGAGGATCTCTTCTACCGCCTGAACGTGATCCCGTTACAGGTTCCGCCCCTGCGCGAGCGCCACGGCGACATCGAGCTGTTGTCGTCCCACTTCCTCGCCCGCTACAGCGCCCGGTTCAACAAACAGGCCCCGTCGCTCGGCCCGGACATGCTCGCGGCGCTCTCCGCCTACCCGTGGCCCGGCAATGTGCGCGAGTTCGAGAATGTCATAGAATTTATGGTCAATATGGCCCCGGCGTCCGGCGGGGTGCTGCATCCTGACATGCTCCCCGCCTCCGTGCGCGGGGCCCTGCCCCCTTCCGTGCCCCCGCCCGCCGCGCCGCCCGCCTCCGGCGGGATCATCCCCCTCCGCGATCTGGAGCGCAACGCCATCCTGGACGCCGTCCGCCGCTGCGGGGACGATACGCCCGGCAAGAAGGCCGCTGCCGCCGCCCTCGGCATCGGCGTCGCCACGCTGTACAGGAAATTGAAGGACTACGAAGGTGCATGACCTTTCCGGCATGCGGCATTTCCGGCGGATGCGGTTCCTCCCGCCTGAAAATACGCTACAGGCTTTTTCTCCAGTTTTTCCGCTAGTGGTGTGGCTCCGCACGCCTGGGACACCCGTCTTCTTTGGACAGCAGCTCCGACGGGCGGGGTGTGGCCCCGCACGCCTGAGAATACCAGGGTTCCATGTACATCATCCGCTGGAAAAGGGATATGACTCCACACGCCTGAGAATACCAAAGGCCGCAAGGCTTTCCCGCCGCTTCTCAAGGTGTGGCTCCACGCGCCTGGGAATATTCCCGATAAGGGCCCGTATTGGCAATGGAGCAAGGTATGGCTCCTCCCATTTGAGAATACGTCGGCCTTCTGCTGCACGTCCGAGCACGGTATGGGTGTGGCTCCGCGGAGAATACGCTTGGGGAGACGCCCGCACCTCGGACGCCCTTTCATCCGCCGTTCGCCCCTCTTGCCCCGCCCCTGCCAAAGCAAACAGCCAGACGCCCTTCGGCCGGATCCATCGCGGCGGCGAGGCTCCTTCCGAGGCCGTTTCCCTCCCTCCAGTCTTGCGATTTTCGGCAAGACACGCTATGCTCATCCCCTTGTGTGCTATCCGGGCGAGAGTGGCGGAATTGGTAGACGCACTGGACTTAGAATCCAGCGGATTTCCGTGGGGGTTCAACTCCCCCCTCTCGCACCAGAAAGCCTAACGGCGCATTCATAAACCTCGTGTTTTGATTGATAAAAAAGTTCGTCCGCCCCTGAACGGGCCGGCTCCCCTAAGGAGGGAATCCCCATGGAATTTGTCGTTGAAAGCCTTTCCCCCACTCGGAAAAAGATCGCCTTCACCCTGACCGCGGATGACGTGAACGCCGCTATCAACACCGCCGTCAAGGGCTTCCAGAAGGATCTGGTCCTGCCCGGCTTCCGTAAGGGTAAAGTCCCCGCGTCCGTAGTGGAAAAGCGCTTCGGCGAAGACGTGTACGCCCGCGCCACGCAGGACGAGATCAACGCCCTCCTCCAGAAGGCCCTCAAGGACTCCGGCCTGACCCCCGTTTCCAGCATGGAAATGGACAACCATGACGCCTTCGCCCGCAATGCCGAATTCAAGTGCAACGTCGCCTTCGACGTGCTGCCCGAAATCGAATTCCCCAACTATGAAGGCCTCGAAGTCGATCAGGCCAAGGCCGACGTGTCCGACGACGACGTGAACGAAATCATCGAAAACCTCCGTGGCCGCATGGCGGAACTCACCGAAGTGACCGAAGATCGCCTTCCCCAGGACGGCGACACCGTGGATGTCGACTACTCCGGCGCCGATGAGGAAGGCAACAAGATCGACGACGTGCAGGGCGAAAACTTCGGCGTGGCCCTCGGCCAGGGCCAGGCCCTCCCCGATTTTGAAGCCCTCGTGAAGACCGCGAAGGTCGGCGAGGAAAAGACCGGCCCCGTGAACTTCCCCGCCGACTACCCCCACAAGCCGCTGGCCGGCAAGACCGTCACCTTCACCATCAAGGTGAACAAGATCCAGACCAGCCAGAAGCCTGAAGTGAACGAAGAGTTCGCCAAGAAGGTCGGACAGGAAAGCATTGAAAAGATGAAGGCCTCCATCATCGAGCACGTTTCCGCTACGAAGGCCCAGGCCGCCCGCAGCGAAGCCATGAAGAAGCTCATCGACGGCCTCCTTGAAAAGGTTTCCTTTGAAATCCCCGAATCCATGCTGAACGCCCGCGTCGAGCGCGTGGTGCAGGAACAGGCCATGAAGCTCCAGCGCATGGGCATCGACGACCTCCGCAAGGATCAGGCGCAGGAAGAAAAGCGCGAAGAAGCCAAGAAGGAAGCCCTCGAAACCCTGCGTCCTCAGGTGTTCCTGATGGCCCTCGCCCAGAAGGAAAACATCACCGTCAGCGATCAGGAAGTGGAAATGGCCATCTACGGCATGGCCATGCGCGCCCAGCAGGACTACAAGAAGGTCAGCGAAGCCTACCACAAGAGCGGCCTGATCTATGAACTGCGCGACCGCATCCTCGCTGACAAGGCTCTGGAACTGGTCTACAGCAAGGCGAAGATCAACGAAGTCCCCGCCGTGAGCCTGAGCGCGCCCAAGAACGCGGACTAGTCCGTTTTCCGCCCGTTTTTTTGGAGAAATGAGGAGAGGGGAGTGTCCGCACTCCCCTCTTTATTGTATGTGGCCCCTGTGCTATTTCCCGTTTTTACGGCTTCATCCCAAGACAACGGCGCAATCGTGCTTATCTGACGGGGAAAGCCCTGATGCCCCAATCATCATATGGAGACAGTATGCAAGACATTCTTGATATGACGGTGCCCATCGTCGTCGAAACGTCGGGCCGCACCGAACGCGCTTATGATATTTTTTCCCGCCTGCTGAAAGACCGCATCGTGCTCCTCGGCTCCGAGGTCAACGACCCGGTGGCGTCCCTCATCTGCGCCCAGCTGCTTTTCCTCGAATCGCAGGACCCGGAAAAGGAAATTTACCTCTACATCAACAGCCCCGGCGGTTCCGTCACGGCTGGCATGGCTATCTATGATACCATGAACTACATCACCCCGCCCGTCGCCACCGTGTGCATGGGCCGCGCCGCCAGCATGGGGGCCTTCCTCCTCAGCGCGGGCCAGAAGGGGATGCGCTACGCCCTGCCCAACAGCCAGGTGATGATCCACCAGCCCCTCGGCGGGTTCCAGGGTCAGGCCACCGACATCGACATCCATGCCCGCGAGATCCTGCGCATGCGCGAGACCCTCAACGGCCTGCTGGCGAAGCATACCGGCCAGCCCATCGAAAAGATCGCCCAGGATACCGAACGCGACAACTTCATGACCGCCGAAATGGCGCAGGCCTATGGTCTGGTGGACAAGGTTCTCGCCTCCCGCCGTGACCTCCTCGCCGAAAAGTCCGAATAGGAAGAGAGATGCCTAATACCACTCCCCCGAACGAACCCCGCTGCTCTTTCTGCGGCAAAACCGAAACGCAGGCGAACCAGTTCGTCTCCGGGCCGGACGGCGTGCATATCTGCGACGAGTGCATCGCCACCTGCAACGAAATGCTGGCCCAGAACACCATTGAGCAGGTCCGTGAAGACGAACGCCTGCTCACCCCGCAGGAAATCAAGGCCCGCCTCGACGAATACGTCATCGGACAGGACGAGGCCAAGAAGATCCTCGCCGTGGCGGTGCATAACCACTACAAGCGCGTCTTTTACGCCGACGCCCTCAAGGGCGACGACGGTGTGGAGCTCGAAAAGAGCAACATCCTGCTTGTCGGCCCCTCCGGGAGCGGCAAGACGCTCCTCGCCAAGACGCTGGCCCGCGTCCTGCGCGTGCCGTTCGCCATCGCGGACGCCACCACGCTGACCGAGGCCGGGTATGTGGGCGAAGACGTGGAAAACATTCTGGTCCAACTGCTCCAGAACGCCGACTACGACCTTGAAGCGGCCCGCAAGGGAATCATCTACATCGACGAAATCGACAAGATCTCCCGCAAGGCCGACGGCCCGTCCATCACCCGCGACGTGTCCGGCGAAGGCGTCCAGCAGGCCCTGCTCAAGATCATCGAAGGCACGGAGGCCAACATCCCCCCCAAGGGCGGACGCAAGCACCCGCAGCAGGAATTCATCCGCATGGACACCTCGAACATCCTGTTCATCGTGGGCGGGGCGTTCATCGGGCTGGACAAGATCGTCGAGCAGCGCATGCGCGGCGGCAGCATGGGCTTCGGGGCCAAGGTGGAGACCAAGAAGGAACGCACCCTCGGCGAGCTCCTTGAGCAGGTGCATCCCGCCGACCTCGTGCAGTTCGGGCTCATCCCCGAATTTGTGGGCCGCATCCCGGTTCTGACGCACGTGGACGATCTCGGCGAGGACGACCTCGTCCGCATCCTGACCGAGCCCAAGAACGCCCTTACCCGGCAGTATCAGAAGCTGTTCGAGCTCGACAACGTGACCCTGCGCTTCACCTCCGACGCCCTGCGCGCCATCGCCCACAAAGCCATTGAGCGCAAGACCGGCGCGCGCGGCCTGCGCAACGTCATGGAAAGCGTCATGCTCGACATCATGTATCAGCTTCCCTCCATGCCCGGCGTGAAGGAGTGCGTCATCAACGACGCGGTCATCGAAAAGAAGGCCCCGCCGCTGTACATCTACGACACCGAAGCGCACATCGCTTCGTAAGGTTGAATGCGGGGGGAAGGGAAACCCTTTTGAAAAAGGGTTCTCCCTTCCCCCCACACCCCCCATCCTTTCCAAAAACTTCTGACGGGTGGGGAGGAGACGCGGCGGGCGTTTCCTTTTGCGATAAAAAAATTTCCGCGCGGCCCCTCACGGCATACGAAGCCGGGCTGGGGCCCGTTACAAAAGTCTTGGGAAGATGAGAGGAGGGGGCCTGGGGGAGGGGAGAAGGAAGCCCTTCTTCAGAAGGGTTCCTTCTCCCCTCCCCCAGTTCCGTACCCTCTAAAGGAGCAAGCATGAACGAAACGAACGACGCCATCACCAGCAATGCAACACTGGAGGGATTCGAGCTTCCGCTCATGCCCTTGCGGGAGGTGGTCATGTCGCCGCACTCGATCATGCCCCTCCTCGTGGGCCGCGAAGCCTCGATCAAAGCCATCGAAAGCGCCGTGAACAACTACGGCAAGCGCATCTGCCTCGTGACCCAGCGCGAACCCGAACTGGAAAAGCCCAATCCGGCGGATCTCTATGCCGTTGGCGTGGTCGGGCGGGTGCTCCAATATATGCGGCTGCCCGAAGGCCCGATCAAGGTGCTCTTCGAGGGCCTGTACCGCATCGGCTGGCGGCCCCTGACGCCCGAAGATCAGGAAAACCCGTTCGGAAAGGATGCCTTCCCCAAGGTCGTGGTCACGCCGCTGCCCATCATACGCAATGACGGCCCGGAAACCGAAGCGCTTGTTCGGGCCACAAAGGAAATCCTCGCCGAATACGCCCATACCAACAAAAAGCTCACCCCGGAGATCCTCTCCGCCGTCACCGCCCTGCGCGACCCCGGACAGCTTGCCGACACCATCCTGCCCTTGCTCAAGATCGAATACCCCAAGAAGCAGGAAGCCTTGGAGCTCTCCGACCCCGGACAGCGGCTTGAAAAGATTTACGAGCTCCTGAATACCGAGATGGAGCGGGTTTCGATGGAACGGCGCATCAAGAGCCGCGTCAAAGACCAGATGGATAAAAACCAGCGGGAATACTACCTTTCCGAGCAGATCAAAGCCATCAACAAGGAAATGGGCCGCGAAGACGATCCGCAGGCTGAAATCGCGGAGCTTGAGCGGATGCTCAAGGCCAAGAACATGCCTGAAGAAGCCCGCGAAAAAGGCATGTCCGAGCTCAAGAAGCTGCGCATGATGGCCCCGGCCTCCGCCGAATACGCCATTGTCCGCAACTATGTGGACTGGATTCTCGAACTGCCGTGGAATGAGATGCGGGAAACCAGCATCGACATCCCCGAAGCCCGCGCCATCCTCGACGCCGATCATTTCGGCCTTGAGAAGCCCAAACAGCGCATCCTTGAATTCCTCGCCGTCCAGAAGCTCACCAACGCGCTCAAAGGCCCCATCCTCTGCCTCGTCGGGCCTCCCGGCGTGGGCAAGACCTCGCTGGCCCGCTCCGTCGCCACGGCCACGGGGCGCGAATACGTGCGCCTGTCCCTCGGCGGCGTGCGCGACGAAGCCGAAATCCGCGGCCACCGGCGCACCTACGTGGGGGCCATGCCCGGCAAGATCATCATGGCCCTCAAGCGCGCCAAATCCAGCAACCCGCTGTTCTGCCTCGATGAAATCGACAAGATGAGTTCCGATTACCGGGGCGATCCCGCGTCCGCCCTGCTGGAAGTGCTCGACCCCGAACAGAACAAGACGTTCAACGACCACTACCTCGACATCGACTACGATCTGTCGAAGGTGTTCTTCATCACCACGGCGAACTCGCTGCACAATATCCCCGCCCCGCTTCAGGACCGCATGGAAATCATTGAGCTTTCCAGCTACCTCGAAGTAGAGAAAAAGCACATCGCCCGCGACTTCCTCCTGCCGCGCCAGATCAGGGAACATGGCCTCAAGTCCGGGAACATCTCGCTGCCGGAGGAGACGCTCACCGAGGTCATCCGTTCCTACACGCGCGAGGCCGGCGTCCGCAACCTTGAACGCGAAATCGGCGCGCTGTGCCGCAAGACCGCGATCAAGCTGGTGGAAGAAGACAACCTCGACCAGTGCGTGACTATTGCGCCGGATGATCTGGAAACCTATCTCGGCGTGAAAAAGTACCGCATGGACGAAAACGAAAAGTCCCCCAAGGTCGGCGTGGTCAACGGGCTGGCCTATACGGGCGTGGGCGGCGTGCTGCTCAATGTGGAAACGGTGATCATGCCCGGCAAGGGGAGTGTGGCCACCACCGGCAAAATCGGCGAGGTCATGAGCGAGTCCGCGAAGGCGGCGCTTTCCTACGTGCGTTCCCGTGCCGCGGCGCTTGGGCTCAAGCCCGATTTCCACAGCGAGATCGACATCCACACGCACTTCCCCGAAGGCGCGACCCCCAAGGACGGCCCCTCGGCGGGCATCGCCATCACCACGAGCCTCGTTTCCGCCCTGCTCGGCATCCCCGTGCGGCATGACGTGGCCATGACCGGCGAAGTCACCCTGCGCGGGCGCGTGCTTCCCATCGGCGGCCTGCGCGAAAAGCTCCTCGCCGCCAGCCGCGCAGAGATGGCGACCGTGATCATCCCGCGCGACAACGCCAAGGATCTCAAGGAAGTGCCTGACGAAATCCTCCAGACCCTGCGTATTGAGCTTGTGGATCATGTGGATGAGGTGCTCCCCATCGCCCTCGACGCGCCCGCGGACGCCATTTGGGACAAGAGCGACTGCCCTTCCCTTATCGAGTCCCTCCGCCGCCATCACGAGCCTGCGGTGGCGCCGATGGCGGCGCAGTAGGAGGGAGGAGATTGGGGAGGGGAGGAGGAACCTTTCTGGAGAAAGGTTCCTCCTCCCCTCCCCAAACCCCACCCCTCCGCCTCCCAAGACTTTCGTAAGAGTCGATGAAAGGTGGGGTGGCTTGAAAGGCGGGGTGTCGGCGCACGTCCCCCGGTGCTGCGCCCAAAAACTGGTTTCGTAAGGCATTTGACGGCAGTTAGTTGATATCATGTTGCAGTAATTGATTTCGTTGAACTTTTTAAAGGCGCTTGTTGGCGTGCATTCCCGGTGCCGTGCCCAAGAAATTGGCTTTTCACGGCACTTGATTGACGTAGCGTTGCAGCGACTGATTTTATCGGGTTCTTTGAAGGCATTTGTCGGCGTTCCCTGCGGCGGAAAAGTTTTCCTCAGTATTTGCCTTGGATTACATGGAATACAATACCAATCGGTTGCTGCGGTACGGCCTTGTTTTTTGATGCGAAGGGACTCCCTCCGGGGTCCCTCCCCACCAGTCAAAATTTTTGCGGAAGGAGGTTCGGGGAGGGGCTTGTTTTAAAAAGCCCCCTCCCCCGTGCCTCCCTCCAATACCCCAAACCGCAGGGACGGCCCTGCGGCTGCCTGCGAACCGGGGACGGCCTCGACAAACCCATAGCGAGGTAATGTATGCACTGGATTTTGCTTGTTCTTGCCGGATTGTTCGAGGTAGGCTGGGCCATCGGCCTGAAGAGTTCCCACGGGTTCACGCGGTTCTGGCCTTCGGTGGCGACGCTTGTCCTCATGGCCTTGAGCTTTTTCCTGCTGGCCTCGGCCCTGAAACACCTCCCCATCGGCACCGCCTACGCGGTCTGGACGGGCATCGGGGCCGTGGGGACGGCGCTGCTCGGCATCGTTCTTTTCGGCGAATCGGCATCCCCGGCGCGCCTCCTGTGCATCGGGCTGATCCTCGCGGGCATCGCCGGGCTGAAACTGCTTTCCGACGCATAACGGCTTATTGTGAATGGACAAGGGTGAAACGGTATGGCACGCATTCTGATCATCGACGACGAGGAGCCCATCCGGTTCTCGCTCCGGGGCATTCTGGAGGACGAAGGGTACGAAGTGCTTGAGGCCGCCACCGCCGAGGAAGGGCTTGAAGCCGCCGACGCGGAACGCCCGGATCTCGTTTTCCTCGACATCTGGCTGCCCGGCATGGACGGCCTCACCGCGCAGGCCCGGCTCAAGGGGAACCACCCCGATCTGCCCGTCGTGATGATATCGGGGCACGGAACCATCGAAACCGCCGTAAGCGCCATCCAGCAAGGGGCCTACGACTTCATCGAAAAGCCCCTTTCTTTGGAAAAGGTCGTCATCGTCGCGGCCCGCGCCCTTGAAGCTGGCTCCCTGCGCCGTGAAAATCAGGTGCTCCGTACCGTTTTGCCCGAACAGGACGAACTCATCGGCCAATCCCCGGTCATGCTCAAGTTCCGGGAACTGCTGGCCCGCGTCGCCCCCACGGACGTGTGGGTGCTGCTCACCGGCGAAAACGGCACGGGCAAGGAACTCGCCGCCCGCGCCCTGCATGCCGGGAGCCGGCGCGCCGATGCGCCCATGATCGCGGTGAACTGCGCCGCCATCCCCGAAGAACTCATCGAAAGCGAGCTGTTCGGGCATGAGAAGGGCGCGTTCACCAGCGCGGATCAGGCACGGGCCGGACGCTTTGAAATGGCGAACAACGGCACGCTGTTCCTCGACGAAATCGGGGACATGAGCCTGAAAACGCAGGCCAAAATCCTCCGCATCCTTCAAGAGCAGTCCTTCGAGCGCGTGGGCGGCACGCGGACCATCAAGGTGGACGTGCGGGTCATCGCCGCGACGAACAAAAACCTTGAGGAGGCCATTGCCGCCGGGACATTCCGCGAAGACCTGTACTACCGGCTCCGCGTGGTTCCGCTGCACCTGCCTCCCCTGCGCGAGCGCGGGGGGGACATCGATCTGTTGCTGGCGGCCTTCACGGAACGCCTGTGCCGCGTACACGCCTGCAAAGCGCCCGTCTACGCGCCGGAAACGATGGAACGCCTCCACCATTACCCGTGGCCCGGCAACGTGCGCGAACTGCGCAATTTCGCGGAACGCATGGTGATCCTCTTTGGCGGAAAGACAGTCCTCCCCGTGGATCTCCCGCCGGAAATGATCCCGCAGGGCAAGCCGGAGCCGTCTGCCGGGGCCGCCCCCGCCGACTGCGAACCGGCGTTCCTGCCGCAATCCGCGGTACTGGCCCCGGATCTCGATTTCAAGAAGGCCAGGGCCGTGTTCGAGGCCCGCTACCTTGAGGCGAAGCTCCACGAATGCGGCGGCAACATCACAAGGCTTGCCGAGACCATCGGCCTTGAGCGCAGCTACCTGCACCGCAAGCTGAAAGGGTATGGGATTTCTTCGGAGTAGCGCCCCCGTTGCCCCGTTTGGGCAATGAGGAAAAAAGGCTCCACCGGAGCCTACAAACACAAAAGTCTTAGGAAAGAGCAGGATGGGGTTTAAGGCGGAGAGGGGAAAGCCCTCCCTCAGGGAGTTTTTCTCTCCCTTCCTTAAGCCCCTCCTAAAGGAGCATTTGCATGGAATTGCGTTTTCAGGCCGGAGGGCCGGAGAGTTGGTCGGCGGATGCGGTGATCGTGTTCCTGTCGGAAGACGAGAAACTGGAAAAAGCCTACCCCGAACTGTTGGAAGCCGCGCCGTGGATGTCCATTGCGCCGGGGATGCGTGACTTCCACGGGAAAAAAGGCGAAATGGGCCTTCTCTACGGCCCTCCCGCGCACCCTCTGCCCCGCGCCGTCGTGGTCGGCCTCGGCAAGCTCGACGCGCTGACGTATGCGGAAACGCTTGAAGAACTCCGCAAGGGAGCCGGAGCCGCCGCCGTCCGCTGCCGCGAGCTCGGCGTGGGCACGCTTGCCCTGCCCGTTTCCGGGCTGGCCCGCTTCAACGCCGATGTGGAGCGCACCATTGAAGAAATCGTCTGCGCCGCCATGCTCGGCCTGTGGCGCAACAAGGCGTTCAAGTCCAAAGAGCCCGAAGACGCCGATCCGCGCTGGCTGGCCCTGCTGTTCTGCGACGCCAGCGTGCCGGACTTCCCCCGCCTTGCCGCCCGGCGCGGCGAGACCCATGCCGAAGCCGTCATCCTCGCCCGCAACCTCGCCAACACCCCGGCCAACAGCCTCACGCCGGAAGGCATGGCGGAAGAAGCCCGCAAGCTCGCCCGGCGCCACGATATGAACTGCGAAGTGCTCGAACGCGAGGACATCATTTCCCTCGGCATGGGCGCGTTCGCCGCCGTCGCCGCCGGTTCCGTCAACGATCCGCGCCTGATCATCCTTGAGCACGCCCCCGCCGGGCATGCCGACGAAGCCCCGCTCATCGTGGTGGGCAAGGGCATCACCTTCGACAGCGGCGGGATCTCCATCAAGCCCGCCGCCGGGATGTGGGAAATGAAGGGCGACATGGGCGGCGCGGCCGCGGTCATGGGCCTGTTTGAAGCCCTCGGCCAGCTCGAAACGCCCCGCCGCGTCATCGGCCTGATGGCTTGCGCCGAGAACATGCCCGACGCCCGCGCGACCCGTCCCGGCGACGTGGTGAAGACCCTCAGCGGCAAGACCGTGGAAATCGTCAACACCGACGCCGAGGGGCGCCTTGTGCTTTGCGACGCCCTGACCTACGCGCAGCAGCGCTGGAACCCTTCCATGATCGTGGATGTGGCGACCCTCACGGGCGCGTGCGTCGTGGCCCTTGGCGACGACGTGGCGGGCCTGTTCTGTCAGGACGCCACCCTTGCCCAGCGCATCAAGGACTTTGGCGACATCGTGGGCGAACCCTACTGGCCCCTGCCGCTCTGGGATCGCTACTTTGAGTTGCTCAAGAGCGAAACCGCCGACTTCGCCAACGCCGGGGCGCGGGCGGGCGGGGCAAGCAGCGCCGCCGTGTTCCTCAAGCAGTTCATCACGTTCGACGGAAGCTGGGCGCATCTCGACATCGCCGGGCCCGGATTCGTCACCCGCAAAATCCCCAACTGTCCCGCGGGCGGCACCGGTTTCGCCGTCCGCACGCTGATCGAGCTGGCGGAGAATAAATAGTATACTTGGGGAGGGGCGGGGAAACCTTTCTGGAGAAAGGTTCTCCCCGCCCCT
>NZ_DBMAFI010000032.1:0-34850 GCF_057864385.1 Bilophila sp.
CCACATCACCAGACGTGGAACGAGCTTTTATCTATTGATTTTTCATTGAAAAAATCATCAACCGTAAAATTGAACACAGCCAAAACAATTATATGTAATATGGTGACATAATCTAATAAATCCCCACGAAAGGGAGAAACCGCCTCCCCTCTCCAAAGGCTTTCATGGGAATCAATGATCGGACGGACAGCTTACCGGGCCGACGCCGGGCAGATCAGCCGCATGACGCCATCAATAATGGACGGGCAGCTTATCGGGTGTCCCGTTCGCCGTCCGTCCCCGGCGGCTCCGGGCAGGCTCTCCCAAGCGTCAGGCATCACCGGATAATGCGGGAAATGGGTTCCTGCAAAAAGGACCATCTGAACGGAACGATTGGGATTCCATATTTCCACTGAGTTCCCTGCACCCACAAAAAAACGAGCACCGCAATGCAGTGCCCGTTTTCCATTTTTTGGCGGTCTTATCAAAAAGGGATTATCCCGGCAAAACAGGCATCCACACCGGGAAAACTCCCGCCCCCATCGGATGCCTTGGGAGGAAAGGGAGCTGGAGAAGCGGGCACCGGATGGATTCCCCCACCTCCAGAAGGCCCTTCTCAAGAAGGCTCCCCCTCTCACCTTTTACCTCTTACGCTATCCCATATTCACCATAAAAAAGTACACTATCGGCGCAAGAAGCAGCCTATATACGGCAAAAGGCCGCAGGGTGATGCGCCCCACAAGGGCGATGAACGTCTTGATGGCGAGCCAGCCGAAAATGAAGGCAAAAAACAACCCGGCGGCGAACAGCGGGATATCATCCGCCGTGAAGAGAGGCCACGTCTTCAGGAGATCGTAACCGGTGGCCGCAAACATGATCGGCACCGCCGCCACAAACGAATACTCCGCGGCAAGGGCGCGCTTTTCACCAAGCAGCATCCCCCCCATGATCGTGGAGCCTGAGCGGGAAAAGCCCGGCCACAGCGCCATGCACTGGCAGAGGCCGATGCCGAGCGCCAGTTTGGGCGTCACTTCATCAATGCTGGAATACTTGGGCGGGCGCTTCGCACAGTAGCTTTCCACAAAAAGCATCAGCAAGCCGCCGGCGGCAAGCGAAAGCGACACGCTGAAAGGGGTGAAAAGCTGCTTGATGTACGAATGGAGGAGCAGCCCCAGCACCGACGGCGGCAGCGTCGTCAGGAAAAGGAGCCAAATCCCCCTCAGCCCGGTAAAAGGCTTCGGAGCCGACGTCTGCACCCGGCCGGGCAGCAACAGCCCCATGAAACGATCCCAATACACCATCAGGACGGCGAAAATGGAACCAAGCTGGATGGCGACCTCAAATGTGCTGGCCTTCGGGCCCGTGAACCCAATCAGGTCTCCGGCAATGACCAAATGCCCCGAAGAAGAAACCGGCAGGAATTCGGTCAATCCCTGCACGGCCCCCATAATGAGGCCGGTAGAAAACCAATCCATGTATTACTCGCAGGCGTTGCACGGGGTTATGGCTCTGGCGGCGAAGGCGATGGCCTCACGGTACAGATGGGGCGGCGCGTACGGCGTGAGGACACGGGTACGGTTGGCGCCGACCACCAGCGACATGAGGATCTGCGCCGTTTCCTTCACGAGCAGCTCGCGGATGGAACCGTCTTCAATGCCCCGCCACAACTGCTGTTCCAACAGCTTGTGAATCTCGTTGAACTTTTCAAACATCAACTCGCGGTCGTCGCTCGTCTTCATGTCGCTGTAAGGGGAACAGCGCACGAGGACAAGCCAGTTGGAGTCGGGATCGATCGAAAAATCGAGATATGCCTTACAGAAATTCAACACGCTCTCGCGGCCATTCTTGCCTTCGTCGCACGCCCGCTGCAAAACATCATGAAAGCGTTCGAGGACGTCCATCCCCGCGGCAAGGAACAGCTTTTCCTTGTTTCCATAATGATGGGTCAACAAGCCGAGGGCCACCCCCGCACGTTCCGAAATTTTCTTGAATGTGGTTTCGGTATAACCGCATTCGCCAAAAAGTTCCTTTGCGGCCTTCAGCAAGGCCTCTTTCTTCGTCATGGTCATAGATCCCCCCAAAAAACATGATCAAGAAGCAACGCTGTTTAGTTGCGCAACCAACAGACTATGCTACAGGATTCCGCTCGTCAACGGAAAAGTATGCCCCGTGTGGGCGGCGTTTTTATGCCCTTCAAGCAAGAATCGCATCTTTTTTTCATACGGGAAAAAAGGATGTGGCACTCACTCCTTCCCTGAAGAAACCGGATAAACGTGCCATACGAGCGTGCCGATGACCAGCGCCACGCCGATCCCCATCGCATACGGCCCGCGCCATCCCATACATGACCAGCCAATCCCGAAAAACAGCGGCGAGAGGCTCTGGCTAAGCCGCAGCACCGTACCGTTCATCGCCATGACGATGGCCCTGTTGCGCGTCGGTGCGAGCGCGGTCATGCGGGAGTTCAGCAAAGGGAACGTCAGCCCCTGCGCCGCCCCGCCGATGAAAATGGGCAAGGCCAGCCACCAAAGCGGGGAAACGGCGTCGGGAAGAACCAGCATGAGCGCTTGGGATGCGACGTAGCAGCACGCGGCGCTCAACATCAAACGGCGGTGCGAGTATTTCCGCCCGAGCCACGCCAGATTCATGGCAATGGCCGCCGTACCCAGCGAAGCCACGGCAAAGACGGCTCCGATATGGGAAGGGGACGCCTTGTATAATAGGTCGGCGAGCAATGGAAAATAGGTGATGATGGGCCCGTATAGGATGCAGAAGCAGAGAAAGGTCAGCCCGAAAAGCCCGATTGCGGCGGGATGGAAAATGATGGAACGGCTGTCCCGCGCGTACTGCTTCCAGTCCATGCCGGCATGCGGGCGCTCCAGCGGGACGCACATGGCAAGCATCCCCACCGGCAGGGCTGCCAAGGAAACCCAAAACGGCCACCTCCAGTCCATCTCACCGAGGAAGCCGCCGATGGCCGGGTACAGCGCGGTGCCGACGCTGATCGTGGCGCCGACCATGCCCATGATTTTGGGACGATCCGCCTCCTTATAGAAATCCCCTACCAACGTCCCGTACAAGATCCCCAAGGGCGCGGCCCCCAGCCCTTGTATGGCCCGCCATGCCAGCAGGTTCTCGAACGAATCGGAAAAAGCGCATCCCATCCCCCCGCAGGCAAACAGCAGCAGCCCCGGCAGCAACACGGCCTTGCGCCCGAAACGGTCGGCAAGCACGCCCGCCACCGGCGTCATAAACGCACTCGGCAGCGTGAAGCAGGAGATCAAAAGCGCCACCCCCGCGGCATCCTGATGAAAGACGGCCCCCAACTTGGGCAGGATGGGCAGCGTGATCGAGACGCCCATGACCCCCATGAGGGCCATGCACAGGATAAGAACCAGCCCCGCAAGGCTGGCGGGGCGTGATTGCCCCTCTTGGGATACCTCACCGGACAGGCCGTCCTTCGCCACGTGTCCTCCTCATCGTTACGGATGGATCCTCCGAATCCGCCGCTACGGATTTGGAGCGCCGACAGGATGCGATGCGCTTCAATCCCGCCAGCCCGACAACCGTTTTACAAGACTGATCTTCTGGCGGTTCCAGAGGTAACGGGCATAGCGCAGCAAAGGCGCCCGCGTTTCTCGCCGGTTCCGCTCGCGCGCTTCCTCAAGTAACTCGATCCACCGTGCCGCCAAGAGATTATCATCAAACGCTTCGGCGCGCTTCATACCATTTTCAACCATGGCCTGATACAGTTCTGGACTTCCCTGTAGCCGATCGATGGCATCCAGCACGGCTTCAGCAGAGTCCGTTTCTAAAAAGTCTAATGGGGAGCGCCTCAATTCCCTGTACGCGGGTTCTGGGCCGAGCATAGCCGGCACCCGCGCTTTCCATGCGTTGATCAATTTGGAAGCCGGTTTGGTTGCCATCACAACAGGGGGACAATCACGGATTGCCAATACTGCGTCTACATTTTCATAATCATGCCATGTCCCCTGAAAACGGTTGGCGAAACGAACACCTCTCTGTCTCAGGGCCTCCTGAAAAGCATCTGTCTTCACGAAGTGAGGCTCATACTGGTCACTGCCAAAATAAGAAATAACTTCAAGCCGAGTCCTCCGCGCTGGGTTTCGTGGGATCAACCCCGGCTGGGGCCAAAGCGGTATTTTTCGGCAGAGATCTTGTTCCTCAACTAGTCCATTCTGCATGACGGTCAGATCGGATAACGCTGGGCGGGGCCGATCCGCTTGTACGACAACGGCAAAACACCGGTGAACTCCCTGTGCGGGGGTTGCGTCATCCCAATGGAAAACGCACACGGCATTGTCGACTGCTCTACAGCTTAATACGGGTTCAAAGGGGCAATCCACAGCGCATAGCCGCGCCCATGTCAGTATTATCCAGCAATCCCTTCCAGAAATGATCCGTTCCGGGCACTCGTCCGGGGCAAAGGGATGAGGATCGGAAACAAGCTCAGGCCACTTCTTGAAAAGATGCTTCTTATTGACGACAAAGTATATTTTCTCTCGTGGGCAATCACGGAACGACATAGGCGGTTCACTCCACCGCGTGACATTCACAGCGGTTCTTTAAGATGCAGAAACATATTTTTAGGCTCTGTCAGAGTACATGGTTGTTTTGTTTCAATAATATACTGAAATATATGCTTTTTCTCCAAACTTTCCGCTGGTGGGCTCTGTGATTGGGGGATTTTATTGGTTATTCCTTTGGAATTTCAAGGAAATAAAGCATCAACCGTTTTCTATGACACAACCATTTTTTATTATACGGGAACTGGGCGTAACATATGCCTTTATATCCTTGCTCGCTTAAACGGCAATCTGCCGAAACAAAACCGCCGCTCCGTGACGGCGTCCGGCAGATGTTTTTCCTACATAATCGTCCATAATAACTTGTGCAATTCTTTTCTTGATAGTGCACACAATTTGTGACTCTTCGATCAAACAGTCGACAATGCTTGCACTAACGAAAAAAACACCACATACTATACGCTAATTTTTGGGGAAGGTTTTCTTTTTTCACAATTCTGTCCAAGGTAAAGGAGTCATTATGTCCGTTGAGCTGCTTGCTATGGTAGCGGTTCTGCCCATTCTTGTGGCGCTCATCCTCATGGTCGGCATGAGATGGCCCGCAACAAGAGCCATGCCGCTCGCGTGGCTTGTCTGCGCCGTCAGCGGCATCCTTGTCTGGGGCTTGAGCCCCGGATACGTCGCCGCTCTGACGTTGCAGGGCGTCATCACGGCCATCGGCGTTCTCATCATCGTCTTCGGCGCCATCCTGATCCTCTTCACGCTGGAAAAAAGCGGAGGCATGGAAACCATCCAGTATGGGATGCAGAACATCAGCCGTGACAAGCGCGTTCAGGCGATCATCATCGGGTACATGTTCGCCGCCTTCATCGAAGGCGCGGCCGGTTTCGGCACTCCCGCGGCACTCGCCGCCCCACTCCTGCTCGCCCTCGGTTTTCCCGCCACGGCCGCAGCCATCATCTGCCTTGTGTTCAACAGCTTCCCCGTAAGCTTTGGAGCGGTGGGCACCCCCGTCGTCATGGGCCTCTCCCCGCTCAAACCCATCCTTGACGCGGGCGCCGCCGACGGCGGCATGACCTATGCGGCGTTCTGCAAAATCGTGGGTGAATACTGCACGATGATGCACATCCCCATGGCCTTCATCCTGCCCATTTTCATGCTTGGGTTCATGACCCGCTTCTACGGCCCCAACCGTACGTGGTCCGAAGGCTTCGCCGCATGGAAATACTGCATCTTCGCCGGGGTCTGTTTCTCCGTCCCTTACCTCATCATCGCATGGACCCTTGGGCCTGAACTGCCTTCCCTCATCGGTGGGCTTATCGGCCTCGGCACCCTTATTTACGGCACCAAGCGGGGCTTCTGCGTCCCCGAAAAGACATGGGACTTCGGCCCGCATGAAAAATGGGACGCCTCTTGGACCGGCAGCATCGCCGCAAGCGGCAAGACCGAATTCCATCCCCACATGACCCAGTTCCGCGCATGGCTGCCCTACGCCATCATCGGCCTCATCCTCGTGCTGACCCGTATCCCGGAACTCGGCCTCAAGGCTTGGCTCTCTTCCTTTAAGCTCGATTTCGTCGACATCCTCGGCTATCAGGACGTGAACGCCTCCATCGACTACCTGTTCCTGCCCGGAACGATCCCCTTCACGCTGGTCGCGATCCTGACCATCGGCCTCCACGGCATGAAGGCCAATGACGTAAAAGAAGCATGGGGCACCACCTTTGCCAAGATGAAGGCCCCGACCATCGCACTGTTCGCAGCCGTGGCGCTGGTGTCCATCTTCCGCGGTTCCGGCGTGAACGATGCAGGCATGGATTCCATGCCTCTCGCCCTCGCCAAAACCCTCGCCGTCCTCACCGGCGAGGCATGGCCCGCCCTCGCTTCCTACGTCGGCGGCCTCGGCGCCTTCATCACCGGCTCCAACACCGTGTCCGACCTGCTCTTCTCCCAGTTCCAGTGGGATATGGCCGCACAGTTGAACTTCTCCAAGGAAGTCATCGTTGCCGCCCAAGCCGTCGGCGGCGGCATGGGCAACATGATCTGCATCCACAACGTCGTGGCCGTCTGCGCCGTCGTGGGGCTCTCCGGCAGTGAAGGCATGATCATCAAGAAGACCTTCTGGCCCTTCCTGCTCTACGGCATCATTGTCGGCATCATCGCCTGCGGGCTTGTTTTCTAGGCCGTGGCGTCAATTGATATAATCTGTTGAAATTATTAAATCATTCTTAAACTATAAAAGATTGTTTTCAATAATTTCAAATAATTATATGTAAAAATAACGACACAACCTAGGATGGCACAGCCCATCAAGGGAGGGAACTTCCCCGGAAACGTTCCCTCCCTTCCCCAAAACTACGGCGCGGAGCCCACCCCTCCTTTACCAAAGGCCTTCGCGTTTATCGAACCCGAATGACAGCATCCTCCGCATGAAAAGGCCGTCCGAAACATTTCGGACGGCCTTTTCTGAAGGCTCTGTTTATATAGTATCTGGTTGTTTTATATCCAAAATGCGGTGAAAAATACAGCCTTTTCCAGTTTTCCCCTTGGCGGGAGCCACGGCTAAGGCATTTTGTCGGTTATTCCTTTGGAGCTTCAAGGAAAAAAGCATCAACCCTTTTCTATGCTACAGCTTTCTGAAAGGGATGAAGGCTCTTGACTATATGCTTTTCGGTCTTGAGATGAGCCTGGCCTCTCCACTCACAATCCCTTAGCAATTTACGCTGGGACGTGTTCGCACTATGCTGAATTTTCCCATGATTGAAGGGGATTAAAGAAAAATACGGCATCGCTCAAAATAAGCGATAACTATTTGTAAAAATTATATTTACTCTCAACTTATGTGAACAGTCCCTAAGCCGCAATTGAGGAAAGGGGTGGCGTGGCCTTTGCCTCCCTCCAGCCGCATAGCAGGCAGCTTATTATTTCAACCGGTTCGCGCCCCAACAGGCTAAAAAAACAAGGCTATGTTATAGAAAACGGTTGATGTTTTATTTCCTTAATATTCCAAAGAAATAACCAATAAAATCCCCCAACCACAGAGCCCACCAGCGGGAAAACTTGAGAAAAAGCATGTATTTTCAGTATATTGATAAAACAAAACAACCATGTACTATGACAGAGCCATGTTTTTTCCTTGAAGCTCCAAGGAATAACCAGCAAAAACCTTAGCCTTGGATTCCGCCAAGGGGAAAGCTGAAGAAAAAGGCCGTATTTTCACCGCACTGTAAAAAGGAAACAACCACTACTATGACAGAACCAAAAACAAAGGCTGTGTCATAGAAAATGGTTGATGCTTTTTTCCCTGAAGTTCCAAAGGGATAACCGACAAAATGCCTTAGCCCTGTATTCCGCCAAGAGAAAAACCGAAGAGAAAAGGCTGTATTTTCACCGCACTATTGAGATGAAGCAACCACATACTAGGACAGAGCCAAAAACAAAAAGCGCGGAGCCGAAGCCCCGCGCCCTTCAAGCGTAAGACAAAAACCAATTAAACCAATGAGGCGACGTGCAGCCGCTCCACAGCACGCTGGAGAGCGAGATGCGCCCGGAACATATCCGTTTCAGCGGTTTTGGCGGCCAAACGTGCTTCCGCACGTTCCCGGGCTGCGTTGGCGCGGGCGATGTCAATGTCCTCGCCACGTTCGGCCGATTCAGCCAGAATGCTCAGCTTGTTGTCGGAAACCTCAGCAAACCCGCCGGAGACGAACACATGTTCCGTCTTCCCGTCGACGCGGAAATAGAGGTCACCGATGGCCAAAGCGGACAGAAGCGCAACGTGATGCGGCAGGACGCCGAATTCACCTTCGATACCCGGAACACCGACGTAATCCACGGTCTGGCTGACCACAACTTTGTCAGGTGTGACGATTTCGAGCTGAAGCGTGGATTCCATAATCAGGCTCCTAGTTTTCCTGACGCTTCTGGTACTTGGCCAGAGCCATATCAATATCGCCCACCATGTAGAAGTCGTCTTCCGCAAGGTGGTCATAGTCGCCGTTCAGAATGCCCTTGAAAGCCTTGACCGTGGCTTCCAGCTTCACATAGACGCCGGGAGTGCCGGTAAAGGTTTCGGCCACATGGAAAGGCTGCGACAGGAAACGCTGGATACGACGGGCACGGGCCACGACAAGCTTGTCTTCGTCGGACAGCTCGTCCATACCGAGGATGGCGATGATGTCCTGAAGCTCTTTGTACTTCTGCAACACCTGCTGCACACCGCGAGCCACGCTGTAGTGCTCTTCACCCACGACGTTCGGGTCAAGAATACGGGAAGTGGAGTCAAGCGGGTCCACGGCGGGGTAAATGCCCAGTTCCGCAATCTGACGGGAAAGCACAAGCGTACCGTCAAGGTGCGAGAAGGTCGTCGCCGGAGCCGGGTCGGTCAAGTCGTCGGCGGGGACGTATACGGCCTGCACCGAGGTGATGGACCCCTTGTTGGTGGAGGTAATACGTTCCTGCAGCGAACCGAGGTCGGTGCCGAGGGTGGGCTGATACCCCACCGCGGAGGGCATACGGCCGAGCAGGGCCGACACTTCCGAACCAGCCTGCGTGAAGCGGAAGATGTTGTCGATGAACAGTAGCACGTCCTGATTTTCCTCGTCGCGGAAGTATTCCGCACAGGTGAGGGCGGTCAGGGCCACGCGGGCACGGGCTCCCGGAGGTTCGTTCATCTGGCCGTACACGAGGGCGGCCTTCTCAAGAACGCCCGCGTCCTTCATTTCATGATACAAGTCGTTCCCCTCACGGGTACGTTCGCCAACACCGGCGAACACGGAGATACCGCCGTGCTGCTTCGCGATGTTGTTGATCATTTCCATGAGGATAACGGTCTTGCCCACGCCGGCGCCGCCGAACAGCCCCATCTTGCCGCCCTTCGGGAAGGGGACAAGCAGGTCAACGACCTTGATGCCGGTTTCAAGCAGTTCCACCGAGGTGTTCTGCTCCACGAAGCTCGGAGCCTCGCGGTGGATGGGCAGGTATTTTTCAGCCTTGATGGGGCCCATTTCGTCAACGGGACGGCCCACCACGTTCATGATGCGCCCAAGGGACGCCGAGCCCACCGGGGCCATGATCGGCTTGCCGGTGTCCACGACGTCCATGCCGCGGACGAGGCCTTCGGTCGCGTCCATGGCGATGGTGCGTACAACGTCGTCGCCCAGGTGCTGGGCCACTTCGCAGATCAGATCAGGCGCATCGCTGTTGTTGGGGTTTTTGATTTCCAGAGCGGTCAGGATATTGGGCAAATGACCGTCGGGAAACGCCACGTCAACGACTGCGCCGATGACCTGAACGATTTTGCCGATGTTTTCACTCATAACGATTGCTCGCTCCCTTATTTCAGAGCTTCCGCGCCGCCAACGATGTCAATAAGCTCGTTGGTGATGGATGTCTGGCGCGTCTTGTTGAAGAGCAGCGTCAGGGCACCCACCATTTCGTCGCAATTGCGCGTGGCGTTGTCCATAGCGGACATCCGGGCAGCGTTTTCGCTCGCGGAAGTGTCCAGCAGGCCACGGTATATCTGCACATTGACGAACCGGGGAAGGATTTCGGCAAGGAGCTTCGTCACTTCGGGTTCGTAAGTGTATTCTTCGGACACTCCCTGAGCGGAAGCGCCGTCTGCGGCGGAACCGGCCGCTGCGGGCGCAGCAGCCTCCACCGGCAGCAGGGTCTGAACAAGAGGAACCTGTCTCGCCACGGACACGAACTTGCCATAGATGAGGGTCACCTCGTCCATCGCCTTGTGCGTGTAGCCGCTCACCACATCCTTACCGATAGCGGAAGCAAGGGAGAAGTCGAAGCTGCCCATGACATCCGCATGCGCCGACAGGATTTCATAATCGGTCTTGCGGATAGCGTCGCGCCCTTTTTTGCCCACGCAGATGAACTTGACGGTTTTCCCTTCGGCCGTCTTCGTCCGGGCGGCGTCCAGAGCCTTGGCGATGAGCATGGCGTTGAAGCCGCCGCACAAGCCGCGATCCGAAGTAGCCAGAATGATCACCGAGACATGGCACTCGGCACGGCGCTCAAGAAGCGCATGAGCCGAGCCGTCGGACTTGGCCGCAAGATCGCCGAGCACAGCCTGAAACTTTTCCGCGTAGGGGCGGAAACGCTCAATGCGGGACTGGGCGCCGCGCAGCTTCGCCGAGGCCACCATGTTCATGGCCTTGGTGATCTGCTTGGTCTTGCGAACCCCGACGATCTTCATTTTGACGTCTTTCAACGAAGGCATGCGCTACCGTCCCCTAGGCGTTATAGCCTTTTTTGAACTCAAGGATGGCGTCCTTCAGACGGGCTTCGAGATCGGCGTCCAAGACCTTGCGGGCAACGATGTCGTCCAGGATGTCCGACTTGGCGCTGCGGATGAAGTCAAGGAAGTCACGTTCAAAAGCCTGCACGGAGGCAACCGGCACATCATCCATGAAGCCGCGGGTGGCGGCATACATGGACACGACCTGTTCCTGAGTGGGCATGGGCTGGTACTGGGGCTGCTTCAGCAGTTCCACCAGGCGCGCGCCGCGTTCCAGCTTCTGCTTCGTGGACTTGTCCAGATCGGAACCGAA
This sequence comes from Bilophila sp., assembly GCF_057864385.1. Classification (NCBI taxonomy): domain Bacteria; kingdom Pseudomonadati; phylum Thermodesulfobacteriota; class Desulfovibrionia; order Desulfovibrionales; family Desulfovibrionaceae; genus Bilophila; species Bilophila sp. Next base: position 11,090 of record NZ_DBMAFI010000032.1, read on the forward strand.
CTGGGCGAAAGCGGCCAGTTCGCGATACTGGGCGAGATCCAGACGCATCGTGCCGGCAACCTGCTTCATGGCCTTGATCTGGGCGGAGCCGCCCACACGGGATACCGAAAGGCCCACGTTGATGGCCGGACGGATACCGGCGTTGAAGAGGTTGGGTTCCAGGTACACCTGCCCGTCGGTGATGGAGATCACGTTGGTGGGGATGTACGCGGACACGTCTCCGGCCTGCGTTTCGATGATGGGCAGAGCGGTCAGGGAACCGGCCCCCAGGCTGTCGTTCACCTTCGCCGCGCGTTCGAGGAGGCGCGAATGGAGGTAGAAGACGTCGCCGGGGTAGGCTTCACGTCCCGGAGGACGACGGAGCAGCAGGGACATCTGGCGATAGGCCACGGCCTGCTTGGACAAGTCGTCGTACACGATGAGGGCGTGCTTGCCGTTGTTGCGGTAGTATTCGGCCATGGTGCAACCGGAGTAGGCCGCGATGTACTGCAGCGGGGCCGGTTCGGAAGCGGTAGCCGAAATGATGGTGGTGTATTCCATGGCACCGTGCTTGCGCAGGGTGTCGGCCACGAGCGCGACAGTGGAGCGTTTCTGCCCGATAGCCACATAGAAGCAGTGCACGTCGGAATTCTTCTGGGCAAGGATGGCGTCGATGCAGATGGCGGTCTTGCCGGTCTGACGGTCGCCGATGACCAGTTCGCGCTGCCCGCGGCCGATGGGGGTCATGGCGTCGATGGCCTTGATCCCGGTGACCATGGGTTCGTGCACGCTCTTGCGGGCGATGATGCCGGGAGCCTTCACTTCCACGGCGCCGAATTCGGTGGCTTCAACCGGCCCGAGACCGTCGACGGGCATACCGAGGGGGTTCAGAACACGCCCCATGACGGCATCGCCGATCGGCACGGAGAAGATGCGCCCGGTACGCTTGACCGGATCGCCTTCCTTAATGCCGGTATCTTCACCAAGCAGGGCTACGCCCACGTTGTCTTCTTCCAGGTTGAGCACCATGCCCAACAGCCCGCCGGGGAATTCGAGAAGCTCCATGGACATGGCGTTCTGGACGCCATACACACGGGCGATCCCGTCCCCTACGGAAAGCACTGTGCCGGTTTCGGTGGCATCGACACGCTGCTCGTAGTTCTGGATCTGCTCTTTGATGATCTTGCTGATCTCGCCTGCATTGATATGCATGATCCTATTCACCCCTCTTGATGATGTCTCTGAGGATAGCCAATTGAGCTCGAAGGCTCGCATCCAGCACGTTGTCCCCCACCTGAAGGACGACCCCGCCGAGGATGGAGGGATCCACTTCGAACTTCAGCGCGATCTGTCTGCTGGTTTGCTTTTCGAGTCTGGCAAGGATGCCAGCCTGCTGCTCTTTGCTGAGGCTTACGGCAGTCAGGAGCTTGCCGCGAACAACGCCCCAAGCCTCGTCAAGGAGCTTGCCGAACGCTTCGGCAATCTCTTCAAAAAGAGGGAGACGTTCCTTTTCTGCCAGCAATGAGCAGAAATTTTTTATCATGGGGTCAACGCCGAGCTTGTCGAGAACCTGCGACAGAACCTTCTGCTTTTCGGCGACGCTGATGACGGGGATATGGAAGAGCCGCACCAGTTCGGGAGACTCTTCAAGGACGCCTTCAAGAGCGGACAGATTTTCCCCGTACTGCTCCAGCTTGGCCATGCCTTCCTGCTGCCCCAAGGCGAAAAGCGCCTTGGCGTACCGCTGTGCCACGATGTCGCCGTTCAATTGAGCACCACCTTTTTCAGCGCGTTGTCGATGAGCTTGACGTGCTTCTTCATATCAAGCTTCTCCTTCAGGGTAGCTTCCACGGCCTGCACGATTTCGTCGGCCATCTGGCTCCGCAATTCCTCAATGGCCTTCTTCGTTTCGCTGTCGGCGGCGCGGTGCGCGGCGTTGCGAATCTTTTCCGCCTCTTCGAGGGCGTCGGCGACAATGGCTTCACGGATGGCCTCGCCGCGGGCCCGGCTGTCTTTGAGGATGGTTTCGCACTCGGCATCAAGGCCGTCGATCTTCTCGATCATGGCGGCGAGCTGCTCTTCCGCGGCGGCCTTGCGGGCGGCGAGGCTGTCGAGCTCGTCGACGATGGCGGCGCGCCTGCTGCTCAGGCCATCAACAATCGCCTTCCCGGCGGCGCGCCACAGGATGTACAAGAAGACGCACACGTTGCCGACGCGGGCCAGCAAGTTGATCCACGGGTTGTACGGATCGCTGAAATGGGAAACGACACCCAGCAGAATCAGGGTGGCCACAGCCACGATACCGTCTCTGGACAGGAAAAAAGAAGCTAGCGCTTTCAAGGTATCCCCCGAACTCTGAGTTATGCCAGAAGCTTCGCCATGGCGGCTTCGGTGAATTCGTGCATTTTCGCCTGAAGCGCGCGGCGGGTCACGCCAGCGTCGGCACGCACGGCGGCCTGCGTCGTCCGCACTTCGGACTGGGCGTCCTTGCTGGCGGCATCAAAAATGCGCGCCCTTTCCAGTTCGCCCATGACCTTGCCGTCCTTGCGGTAGATGGCGGCGGCTTCGCGCGCTTTACGGAGTTCCGACTCGTACTCGTCCAGAAGCTGCTGCCTTTCCGCAACAAACGCTTCGATTTCGCCGAGCAGCCCTTCCACGTTGTCCTTGCGCTTACGGATGATCTTCCGGATTGGCGAGATCAAAAGATAGTTGAGCACAACCAGAGTGACAAGAAAGTTCGCCAACTGGATCCATAACGTAATATTAAGATCTACCACGCGGAAACTCCCTTCATACAAAACGGCTAAACGTATAGAATGCGGACATTATATACGAACCAGCAAAATGTGTCAAAGGTTCTTCTCAAAAGCAAAAGATCACAATCCGCTTTTATGGGAAACGGACGGTTTGCCGCACGCGGCAGCGAACATTCACCATTTCAAGCGTCTAGCCGCCGCGTGCCGCCCGCTTTCCCCGGTACGGCCCCTTCTTCCAGCTTTGTGAAAAAAATATTATTCAGCCGGACGCCGCGGCATCCGTTACGTTTTGAACAGGAAGCGGCGCATGGAAATATTCAAGACCAGCCCGATCAGGGAAAAGTTGACCACCGTGGCGCTGCCGCCATAGCTGATGAAAGGGAGGGGGATGCCGACCACCGGCATGATCCCCACTACCATGCCGGCGTTGATAAAGATTTGCCAAAAGAAATAGATGAAAATCCCCGCCGCGAGGTTGCTCCCAAAACGATCTTTGGCCCCCCGCACCGTCTCGAAAATACTCAATAAAAAGAGGCTGAACAGCGCCATGAGCGCGACGCAGCCGACAAAACCCCATTCCTCGCCGAACACGGCGATGGCAAAGTCGGTATGCTTTTCAGGAAGGAAGCTCAGCTTGCTCTGCGTACCCTCAAGGAAGCCCTTCCCCCATATCTGTCCGGAACCAATGGCGATTTTTGACTGGATAATATGGTATCCCGCCCCCCGCGGATCACTGGACGGATCAAGGAATGTCATGATGCGCTGCTTCTGGTAGTCGTGCAGCGCGAACCACGCCATGGGAAGCAGCAGTGGAATGCTGATGAGGCAGACGAGCAGAACCCGCTTCTTGAGGCCGTGGTACAGGATCATGCCGCCAAGGATGGCCAATACGGTCAATGCCGTCCCAAGGTCAGGCTGGCATACGATGAAAGCCGCGGGGATGCCGCCCACGCACGAGACCTGAAAAAGCTTCTTCCACGACAGCGGCTCGCCGTCCAGCGAGAGCACCTGCGCCCCCATGATCAGCACGGCAATCTTGGCCATTTCACTGGGCTGGAAGTGGAAGAACCCCAAATCGATCCAACGGCGCGCGCCGTAGATGACTTTCCCAAAGATGGGGATCAGGCAGAGGGAAAAGAGCACGATCAGGAAAAAAGGCAGGGCCATAGCCTGCAAATGGCGGTAGTCGAAGCTCATGCAGGCGATCATGGCGATCAGGCCGAACGCCCCCCAGATCATCTGGCGTTCATAGTACGGGGCAAGGCTGATGCCGTCCTCCACCCTGACGCCGCTGGCGGAATACAGGTTGCCGATCCCCACCCAGAACAGCAGGAGCGTGGCGGCCACAAGCCCCCAGTTGATATACGTCAGCAGTCTCCGATCCATCGCCATGCAGCAACTCCTGACGGGGCTCCGCCCCGTACCCCGGCAGGGCGCCGCCCTGCACCCGCCGGGAGGCGAGCCGCCCCCCGGACCCCGGCACAAACGGAACCGCCCGAATATGTTTCTTTTATTGTTAATTATCCTGATTAGGATAATTAACAAGATAATACTTCATCAGAAAACGAAGCTTCCGGCATGCCCGCCCGCAGAACGGGAATCCGATAGCGTCGATGTTCTGCGAATAGAGGCCGAGGGGGGGTACGGAAAGCCCCTCCCCCGCCTCATTCCGCAATCAATCCTCGCGCACCGTGCGGGCTGCCGCCCTCTGCGGCTGCGGCCCAAGCGGAGTCCCGTAAAGAATGTTATATACGTCACGGGCTACCGGGCCGGCCGCCGAACTGCCGCCGCCCCCGTGCTCCAGCATGACGACAACGACCACATCCTTTCCGTCCTTGCGGCCGTATGAGGCAATCCATGCGTGGTCGCGCTCCAGATACGCCATTTCCGCCGTACGCTGCCTGCGCTCGCCGACCATGCGGATCTTGACGACCTGCGCAGTCCCCGTCTTGCCGCCGATAACGGCGTCCGTGCGGCGCAGAACCTTGGCAGTGCCGACATCCGCCGTAACGCGCATGCCTTCCAATACCAGCTTGCGGGCCTCTTCGCTGAAGGGGATCTCCCCCCGGACTTCCGGCTTGGCATCGGCCAGAAGCTGAGGCTTCATCAGCTTGCCGCCGTTGAGCAGCGCGCTCACGAAATTCGCCATCTGGAGCGGCGTCACCAGCGTGTACCCCTGCCCGATGGAAACATTAAGCGTTTCCCCCCGATACCACGGCTCACCCGAACGGCGCTTCTTCCATGCCCTCGACGGCACAAGGCCGGATTTCTCATGCGGCAGATCGATGCCCGTAGGCGCGCCGAACCCGCACGCCTTGGCAAATTGCTCGATGCGGTTGATGCCGAGTTTTTCGCCGAGCACATAATAATACACGTCGCACGAATGCAGAAGCGACTGGATCATGTCCACGGAGCCATGCCCCCCCCTCCTCCAGCACCGGAATTCCCGGTTGCCGAGCTTCACGGAGCCGGTACACACGACCCGGAACGAGGGGGAGATGCCCTCCTTGAGGAACATCCCGACCATCATGAGTTTCCAGACCGAGCCGGGCGGGTATACGCTCTGGATGGCCCGGTTCTGGAGCGGATGGAAGGGATCGTCGCGCAGCGCCACCCAGTCCTTCTGGGACAGGCCGCCGACAAACACGTTGTTGTCGTAGGAAGGGTTCGTCACCAGCGCCAAAAGCCGGCCCGTCTGCGGCTCCATGACCACAATGCTGCCCGTCTGGCCGCCGAGCAGCGCCGCGAGCTGCTTTTGCAGCTTGGTGTCGAGGGAAAGCTGAAGGTTTTCCCCGTTCTGCGGCTCTTCAACCAGCGTCTTGCCGAGGGAACGCCCAAGGACGTCGACTTCGACGTTGTACAGCCCCTTGTGCCCGCGCAGACGCTGCTCGAACACATACTCAAGCCCTTGCTTGCCCACCGTGTCGCCGAGGGCAAGGTACGGATCGGCGGCAAGCTCCCGCTCGTTGGCTTCCGCCACATAGCCGAGGATATGCGCGAACTCCTTGCCTTCGGGATAATAGCGCTTGGAACGGGTGACGATTTCCAGCCCCGGCCAGTGCATGAGCTGCGCCTCAATGCGCGCGACCTGATCGAAAGGCATGTCGTTGAGCAAAAGGATCGGCTCGAAAGGCTTCACCTTGCGCCTGTCCTGCTGAAAGCGGTTGGCAAGCTGCTCCAGCGGGATGCCCGCCCATTCGCTGACCTGCGCCAAGGTGGAGGAAATGTCCTTGCAGTCTTCCCGGATCAGGGCCAGCCCGAAGGCCGGGCGGTTTTCGGCAAGCAGCGTGCCCTTCACGTCACGGATAAGGCCCCGCGAGGCATATACCGACTCCTGCCGCAGGTGGTTGGCCTGCGCCTGCTGCGCAAAATCGGCCCCACGGTGGATCTGGAGGTACCAAAACCGGATGACGAACGTGAAGAACAGCAAACCGACAAGGCACTGCAACAGGATAAGCCCGCTCTTGGGCGGCTGATAGCCTTCGGTTTCAAGCTGTATTGTTTTCATTGGGAACCACCCACCGGCGCGCCATCATGCTGCATTGCCAGACAAACGGCGTCAGCAGCGCCTGAAGGATGCTTTCGTCAAGCAGCCGCGTCATATCGAGAGGAATAAACTGAAGCCGCGTCATGAGCCAGATGACGCCGTAATGCGCCAAGCCGATACAGCCGCTGAGGAGCAGCACGAACAGCCAGTTTTCCGTTTCAAACATCCAGCGCCCGGCGAAAAAGAGCGTAATGACCAAAAGGTACCAAAGAACGGACGTGCCGAAATCCAACGTGCCCACGCCCTCTTGAACGAGGATGAGCGCGAACAGCACCACGGCGAGCTGGAAAGGGCGGCGCTCCTGCAAAGCCAGAAACAAACCGGCGACCAGGACGTCCGTGCCGGGCAGCGCCTGCTGGAGGGCGAGGCCGAGCACGAAAAAGGCCGCCCACCACAGGATGTTGAGCGTCATGGACGGCCCCGCAGCGGCAGCCCGGGCGGGGGCGTCGGGCCGCTCAGGAAAAACGGCGCGTCGGGACGGGGCGGGCCGGGGATCGTCGATCCCTGCTGGCCGGGCTGGGGCTGTGCGCGCTGCACGGCGGGGCCGCCCGCCGGATCGGCCGAGGACTGGCGCAGCGCCCCCAGCACGCCGGACAGCGAGCCGGAAACGCCGGAACCTTCCACACGGGAAATGAGCAGCACTTCTTCAAGCTCGGACAACGTCGCCAGCGGAGCGGCCTGAATGGTCTGAAACGATGAAAGATCCGAAGGCGTTGCCGACAATACCCGCGCCACGGGGATCCCTTTGGGGAACGCATCGTCGAGGCCGGATGTGACCAGAATTTCACCGGCGCGGATCACATCGTTGTGCGACACGAAACGCATCTCCAGCGGCTTGTCCGGGCCGCCGCCCACGAGTATGCCCTGAATGCGGCTCTCTTGGCTGATCACCGCGATACGGCTCCCCGGATCGACGAGCAGGAGCACCGTGGCCGAACTCGGCCCGGCCCGCAGCACCCGGCCCGCGACGCCCTGCGGGGTCATGACCGGCGTTCCCGGAATGGCTCCCGTCATGTACCCGCGCCCGATGAGCACGGACGCCAGCGCGGAATTCGCCCCCATGCGCCCGGCGAGCACACGGGCCCCAAGCGTCTGCCAGCCTTCCGGCGGCGTAAGCGTCAGCAGGCGGCGCAGGCGGATGAGCTCGGCACGCTCCTCAGAGGCCATCAGCAGCTTATGGCGGAGCTGTTCGACCTGCTTCTTGAGCTCGTCATTCTCCTCACGCACGTCCACGAGATCAAGATAACGGTTCCACGCCCCCATGACCGTGTCCTGCACCATGCGCACCGACTTGAGGACGACGCCCGAGGCTTCGAGCCCTGTATTGGCCGCGAAGTTGTCGAGGATATGGGTGCGCTGGTTCCAACTGTACATACCGAGGTACATCAACAGCGCAAGAGCGGGAATCAGCAGGATGTGCTTGGGAGACATGCTTTGTCCGGAGAAAGGCCCGCCGATGGGCGGAATCCAGCGGAAGGCGGAGATGAACCGGCCCGCAGAGCCGGCAGGGAAGCGGGCTGCGGGCCGGAAAGCCTGCGGGGGCATCCCCCGGCAGGCGCGCTATCAGTCAATACAGACGTCGCCGAGTTCATTGAGGTTGTCGAGCGCGCGGCCGGTGCCCATGACGACCGTGGACAGCGGATCTTCCACCACGGTGATGGGCAGGGAGGTTTCTTCGCGCAGGAGCTGATCCAACCCCTTGAGCAGCGCGCCGCCGCCGGTAAGGACGATGCCGCGATCCACGATGTCGGCGGCGAGTTCCGGGGGGGTCTGTTCAAGGGCGATGCGCACGGCCTGGACGATGCTGTCCACCTGTTCGGAAATGGCCTTGCGGACTTCCTCCGAGGTGATGATGATGTTCTGCGGGATGCCGGTCACGAGATCGCGGCCCTTGACCTCGATCTGCTGTTCGGGGTCCATAGGATAGGCGGAGGCGATCTTGATCTTGATCTCTTCAGCGGAGGACTCGCCGATCAGCATGTTGTATTTGCGTTTTACGTGCGTCATGATGGATTCGTCCATCTTGTCGCCGCCGACGCGCACCGAGCGGGAATACACGATGCCCGACAGGGAAATGACCGCGACTTCCGTGGTGCCGCCCCCGATGTCCACCACCATGTTGGAGGTGGGCTCCTGAATCGGGAGGTTGGCGCCGATGGCGGCGGCCATGGGCTCTTCAATAAGATAGACTTCGCGGGCGCCCGCGCTCTGGGCGGATTCCTTCACCGCGCGCTTTTCCACCTGCGTGATGCCGGTAGGCACGCACACCATGATCCGGGGACGGACAAGGTGGCGGCGGGAATTGTGCACCTTAGAGATAAAATGGCGAAGCATGGCTTCGGTCACTTCAAAATCGGCGATGACCCCGTCCTTCATGGGGCGGATAGCCTGAATATTGCCCGGGGTACGCCCAAGCATGCGCTTGGCGTCCTGACCGACGGCCAACACCACGCTGTTGCCGCGAGAGTCCTTCTTGACGGCGACGACGGAGGGTTCGCGCAGGACGATGCCCTGCCCCTTCACGTACACGCAGGTATTGGCGGTTCCCAAGTCGATGGCGAGATCATTGGAAAACGCGCCGAGAATGAAATTCACGAGTTTTGGCATACAGGATTGCTCACTTGTCTTCTCTATGGGCCAAACAAGATCTGTCGATCTTCAATCAGTACCGGAAGTGGAAATTAGGAGAGCCGGAGGGAACTGGCGCGCCGGTTCGTTTACGGAAACCGCACGCTCTTTTCAGCTTTCCATTTTGCAGGTAGCTTAGTTCAGTCGCGAAGTGTTGGGCCAAAAACGCCCCGCTGTCAAGAGCAAGCTCCCGCCGGTTTTGGCAAACTACAACATATAGTAAATATTTTCAATGTATAACAATCAAGGTCAAAATAAATGTACCGCCACCGCGTTGGCGGCTGTCCGACCGAAAGGCCCGTTTTGATGCATACATGGAACACGTTCACCGTCCATCTCCGCCAACGCTTCGGCCAGCGGGTCCAGAAGATCCCCCTCGACGCCGGGGCAAGCTGCCCCAACCGTGACGGGACGCTCTCCCGCGCGGGCTGCACCTTCTGCAACGCCATAGGTTCCGGTTCCGGGCTCGGCCTTGCCGGGATGAACCTCCCCGCCCAATGGGAATACTGGCGCGAACACTTCCGCAAGTCCAACCGGGCCTCGCTGTTCCTCGCGTACCTGCAATCTTTTTCCAATACCTACGGCCCCGCCTCGCGGCTTGCGGCGATGCTGGAGATTTTCCGCACCCTGCCCGATCTCGCCGGGATTTCCGTGGGAACCCGGCCCGACTGCCTCGACGCCGAAAAAATGGCTCTCCTCGGAGCCGCGCCGTGGAAAGAAAAATGGCTTGAGCTTGGGGTTCAGACCCTGAACGACGCCACCCTGCGGCGCATCAACCGGGGGCACGACGCGGCGGCCTCGGTGCGGGCCATCGAACTGGCGGAAAAAACCGACGTGCAGGTCTGCGCGCACCTCATGCTCGGCCTTCCCGGAGAAACGCCGGACGACGTACACGCCACCGTCCGCCGCCTCAACGCCCTGCCCGTCCAGGGGGTCAAGCTGCACAACGTCTATGTTTGCCGGAACACGGCGCTTGAGCGGGCCTACCGTTCCGGCGGCTACGTCCCGCTGACGGAGGGCGCCTACATTGAGCTTGCCGTGGATGCCCTTACGGAACTCCGCCCCGACATCATCATCCACCGCGTCGTCGCCGATCCGGCCCCCGGCGAGCTCGTCGCCCCCGACTGGGCTGCCCGCAAGGGCGACCTCGTACGTTTTATCCAGCACGCTTATCACAAGAGGCGTGAGGAAGGGGCGTAGGGGAACTGGAGAACTGGGGAGGGGGAGGGGAAACTTTCTGGAGAAAGTTTCCCCTCCCCCTCCCCAGCCCCCACCCCTTCCTCTTCAAAGACTTTCACGCTTATCGAATCCCTATTCCCAGCATTCCCTGAATGCGTATTTCCGTTTCAGAATAAGGGGTGTTGGCCTTTCAATATTTTTATTGGTTCCGTTATAAGAAGAGATTGATATTTTCATTCAAGGTAATGGATATACAGTTTTCAGGTACTTTTTATTGGAGGCTGTATCATAGAAGGCTGTGTTCAATTTTACGGTTGATGATTTTTTCAATGAAAATCAATAGATAAAAGCTCGTTCCACGTCTGGTGATGTGGGCCTCTCTCATTTTTTGTTCATTCCATGAAATCCAGTTTTGAAAAATTGTTGCGAGACCTCCAGATAATTTCCAAAGAACTCTTCCTTTCCAGTTGGAATCTTGTATCAACCACAAACTTAAACACAGCCTCATAGAAAATGGTTGGTGTTTCTTGAAGTTCCCAAAAGATAATCAATAAAATGCCTCCACTATGGGTTCCACAATGGAAAGCTGAGGAAAAGGCCGTATTTCTATCATATTGTAGAGATGGAGGAAACACATCCTCAGAGATTTCTGGAAAACTTCATTACAGAGGCGTTTTGATTATTTATTGTTCGGTTTTATCATCACATTTAATTGTTATCATTTTATAACAATCAATTTTATTTTTTAGGCTCTGTTATAGTATGTAGTTGTTTCACTTCCACAGTGCGGTGAAAAATACAACGTATGTGGTTGTTTCATCTCCACAGTACGGTGAAAACACAGCCGTTTTCTCCGGTTTTCCCCCTTGGCGGGATCCACGGCTAAGGCATTTTTCCGGTTATCCCTTTGGAGCTCCAAGGAAAAAAGCATCTACCATTTTCTATAACACAGCCTTTTTTAAAGATATTTTCTATCGACCCAACGACAAAAAGATTTTTCCTCAGTTTTTATCTTGAATTATTATGAAATAGAATATCAATCTTTTACCATAATAAGCTATTTGGAGTTTCAAGAAAAAATATGGCTGTATCATAGAAAAGAGTTGATGCCCTTTTCCCTGAAGTTCCAAAGGAATAACCAGCAAAATGTCTTAACTATGGATTCCGCCAAGGGGAAAACGGGAGAAAAAGGCAGTATGTTCACCGCGCTGTGGAGATAAGCAGCACATACTATGGCAGAGCCAAAAATATCAATCAGCTACTATGATAACGCCTTTTTCTTCCATCTTAAGAAAGTACGGATAGTTTCTAGGCTGTGTCGTTAATTACATAATATATTTAAATTATTTATTTTTTAAGATACAAAAGTTATTTCAACATTTTTCAAATAGTTATATATTAAACAATGACACAACCTAACGAAATAGTATAATGGCATCAACGTCCTCTCAGAAGAGAACCGTTTCATGCCTCACCAACTGCCATCAATATAGATATAATGGATATAAAGAAAGGCGGGACGCTCTTGAAACGTGTCCCGCCTTTCATGTTGTCCCGGCTTGAGGCCTGCTTTGAAAAAATGACGAAATTCGGCCTCCCCGTCAAGCCGCCGCCTCATCGGAGGCACTCGCCTTTCCAATCATTTTTGAAGGATCCGTTTTGAATTTCATAGAGTTACAGTACGGATTCCATCAAAGCGCGAACGTCTCCCCCATCCGGCGGAACTCCCGCCGCGCGGCCTCCCCACCAGTCGAAAGCCTTGGGAAGGGGAGGGATGGGGGCCGGGGGAAGGGAGGGGAAACGCTTCTTCAGAAGGGTTTCCCCTCCCTTCCCCCGGTTCTTCCCTCTCAATCCAGACATTCCACAAAAACATCCCCGCGGGCTATGCACCTGACAGCCCCGCCGATCCATGCGGCCCAGCCTCCGGGATGGGCGGAACCCTCCGGCACGACACGCAGCGGCTCACCGCCCGGCTGCATCAGCGACAGTTCCCCCGCATCGCCGTAAACGCCACGGCAGACGATGGACGCAGCCAATGCCCCGGAACCGCAGGCAGTCTCGGCGTAGGTCGTCCCGGTTCCGCGCACCCATACGAAAGGCGTGATCCGCAGGCCGGACGGCTCACGATGAAGCCAGATGCACCCGGCGGCATCCTCGCCCAACAGCCCGAAACGGGCAAACAGCGCGGCGGTGTCCCGATCCTTGTCGGCGGGGAGCGGATGCGCGGCGGCATCCAGCACCAGATGCGCAATGCCCGGCACCCGGACAAGATGTATGCCCGGAGCCACGTTCTCCAGCGGAGGCTCCTGCGGCAGATCCAGAAGGACGGCGGACTCGAAACGGTGGGCGGCCAGACGCCGGACGCGGACGCGCAGGCGCTCCGGCATCCCGGATACGCTCACGATCCCGCCAAGCCCGCCGCTTTCCGGGCTGAGCCTCCCCTCTTCGGCAAGCAGCGCGGCAAAGGCGCGGGTCGCGTTCACGCAGAACTCCCCGCCCATCATGTCCAGCCGCGGGACGGGAGCGGCGGTGTCCACATACCCGGCCTGCTCCGCTTCCAGATGCCCCGGAGCAATGATTTCGGCGGCGGCACGGGCCCTGTCCGCCGGGGACAGCGAAGCCTCCCGGACAAGGATGGTCGTATTTCCGCAGGGTGAATACTTCGTGAAAGGCAAAACGCGCATGACAGACCTCGCGGAAGGCTCAGGCTTCCGTATAATTCGCCACTTCGATCAAGTTTCCGTCTGGGTCACGGAAATACACGGAGGTGATGGGCCCAAGGGCGCCTTCACGCCGCACCGGGCCCTCCTCCACAGGGACATCATTGGCTTTGAGATGATCCAGCATTTCAACGACCGGTGTCCGGGAAAGGAAGCACAGATCCGCCGTGCCCGGAAGAGGGTTATGGGCCTGAGGGAAATCCCCCTTGCCCGCTTCATGAAGGTTGATCGTACGGCTGCCGAACGAAAGGGCGGTACGTCCGCTGCCGAACGTAAACGGCGTCATGCCGAGAACCTGCTGGTAAAAACGGCACGTGGCCTTGATATCGCTGACTGTAAGCCCCAGATGATCAAGGTCTTCCACGCAAAGAACGGCCATAGGCATCCCATCCTGCTGCTCAATGAAGGACGTAAAAAAGCGGCGGGCGGATTTTCCCCCTATCCGGCACAACTGCCGGAACCCGCTTCAAAAGACAAGGCTGCGCCACTAAATGATTGATGTTTTCTTTTTCCACATTTCAAATAACCAATAAAACGTCTCTGTCACGGGGCCCGCTAACGGAAAACGGAAGAAAAAGGCTGTATCTTTACCCTATGTGAAGATGAAACAATCATGCCTTATGAGCGTTCTAAAGACAAAGTGGTTTGTATTATTTGGAAAAGGACGTCAAGAGCCGAAAAACGGCGGATAGCTTCCTTTCCGCGGCATGTCCCCATATCGGGTTAAGGATATACTGAAATCAAACGGGAAGCCAGTGCCGGGCAAACCGCTTCCGCTCTTGTGCCGAAAAACTTTATGCCGTAACATAATGCGGATAGCCATCCCCAACGCTGACAGCCTGAAGGAGAATCTATGCTGCGGAGTATGACCGGCTTCGGCCGTTGCGTCATGGAAGACGCGGACTGGACGCAAACGTGGGAAATACGGAGTGTAAACAACCGCCATCTGGATCTCAAATGGCGCCTCCCCCTTCAGGCGCGGGGGCTGGAGTCCCGTCTGGAACGCGTGGTCCGGCGCTTCGCCGCGCGGGGCCGCATAGAAATCGCCCTCACCCTCCAGCAGCGCGGCGCGGCGGCCAACCTCCGTTTTGATGCGGCGCAGGCCTCGGCCATGCTGGATCAGGTGGCGGCGCTCGCGGATCTGCACGGGGACGCCTTCGAACCGGACTACAACGCCCTGTTCGCCATCCCCACGCTCTGGGAGCGCGAAAGCGGGGACGGGGACGACGAAATGGAAGAACGCCTCGAAGAGGGCCTTATCGCCGCGCTTGAGGACTGGAACGAATCCCGCGAGACGGAAGGCGCGGCACTGGCCCGCGACATGGCCTCCCGCATCGCCCAGATGGAGGAATGGGTTTCGCGCATCGACGAACGCGCCCCTGAGATCAAGGAAGAACGGTTTGCGGTGCTCCGCGAACGCCTTTCCGAAGCCCTCGCCGCCGTCAACGGCGAACTGGAAGAAAGCCGCTTCCTTCAGGAAATGGTCGTCCTCTCGGACAAGCTCGACGTCAGCGAAGAGCTCACCCGCCTCCATGCCCATCTGGAACGCCTGCGCGATCTCCTTGAAATCGGGGCCGACGCCGGACGGCGCCTCGACTTCACGCTTCAGGAGTGCTTCCGCGAAATCGCCACCTGCGGCAACAAGATTCAGGACGCCCAGACGTCCCGCCTTGTGGTGGACTTCAAGAACGAACTGGAAAAATGCCGCGAGCAGGTTCAGAATCTGGAATAGCCATGCCGAAAGAACGGATCATCAACCTCGGGTTCGGCAACTTCGTGGTCGCTTCCCGCGTCGTGGGCATCATCAACCCGGCGTCTTCCCCCATGCGCCGCCTGCGTGAGGATGCCCGCACGGAAGGCCGCCTCGTGGACGCCACCCAAGGCCGAAAAACCCGTTCCATCATTATAACCGATTCCAACCACGTGATCCTTTCCGCCATCCTGCCGGACACATTGGGTCAACGATTTATGCAGGAGGAGGACAATGCCTGATACGCCGCCGACCACAACCGCCCGTTCCGGGGTGCTGCTCGTCGTATGCGCCCCTTCGGGGACGGGAAAAACGACCCTCATCCAACGCCTGCGGGCCGAATTCCCGAACTTCGCCTATTCCATCTCCTGCACCACAAGGGCCCCGCGCGGCCATGAAGTGGACGGCAAGGACTACCATTTCCTTTCCGTCGAAGAATTCCTCCGCCGCCGGGAAGCCGGATTTTTTGCGGAATGGGCCAATGTGCACGGCAATTATTACGGGACGCCGCTGGCTCCCGTGCTCGAAACCCTGAAAGCCGGGCAGGACGTCCTGTTCGACATCGACGTTCAGGGCGCGGCCCAACTGCACCTTTCGCTCCCGCGCGGGCAATACGTCTTTCTCCTGCCACCGTCCCTGAGCGAGCTGGAACGCCGGCTGCGCGGGCGCGGCACGGACGACGAAGCGAGCATCGCCCGCCGCCTGTCCAATGCCGCCTCCGAAATCCGTCAGGCCCACTGGTTCGACGCATGGATCGTCAACGACGATCTGGACAAGGCCTATGACGAGCTGCGCGCGGTCTACCTCGCTTCGACGCTCCACCCCGCGCACCGTCCGGGGCTGGCAAACACCATTCTGGAAGGATGAACCCATGGCCCAACTCATTGTAGCCCTCGACTATACCAACGCCGAAGACGCCCTCGCCACCGCCGAATCCCTGCGCGGCTGCCCGATCTGGATGAAGGTGGGCCTTGAGCTCTTCACCCACGAAGGCCCCGCCGTCGTCAGGAAGCTCAAGGACATGGGCTTCAAGGTCATGCTCGACCTCAAGATGTTCGACATCCCGAATACGGTCGCGGGCGGCGTGCGTTCGGCCTGTCTCATGGGCGTTGACCTCATCACCCTGCACGCGCTCGGCGGGGAACGCATGATCCGTGCCGCCGTCGATGCGGTCAGGCAAAGCGCCGAAGCAGGCGGCCCCAAGCCCCTGCTCTTCGCGGTGACCGTGCTCACCAGCATGGCCCCCGGCGAACTGCCCGGCTACGGGGAAGACCTTTCCGGCCTTGCCGCCAATCTCGCGGCGGGCGGCCAGTCGTGGGGGCTGGACGGCGTGGTCTGCTCAGGCCATGAGGTCGAAGCCATCAAATCCCGCTGCCCCGGCCTGATGTGCCTGACGCCCGGCATCCGCCCGGCGTCCGGCTCCGCTTCCGACGACCAGCGCCGCATCATGACGCCCGCGCAGGCCGTGCGCATCGGCAGCGATTTCCTCGTCGTCGGCCGCCCCATCACCAAGGCCCCCGTCCCCTCCGATGCGGCCCACGCCATTCTGGACGAGATGGAAAAAGCGTAAACGCAAAATGGGGAGAAAGAGGGAACCCCTCCTGAAAATGTGTTGCCCTTCTCCCTCCCCATGCCCCACCTCTCCCCTCCCAAGACTTTCGCGTGCGGCATCCAGCCTGCCTCCACATGCGGGGGCGGGCCTTGCCGCGGGTGACGGAGGAGAAGGTAAAATCGAGCCTGCCTCCATATGGGAAGACGGGCCGACCGGAACAAATCCCTTGAACTTTTTGAAGCCTTTTGGGACTCCTGACGCGCAGCCTCCCCACCAGTCGAAAGTCTTTGAAGAGGAAGGGGGAGGTTCGGAGGGGGAGGGGGAAACTTTCTACAGAAAGTTTCCCCCTCCCCCTCCGAGTTCAACCACCAACACCCCAATATCAATATGAAAACATGGAAATTCCGCAACCAGCCCGATAAAGGCCCCTGCCCCGCCGGATGGGCGGACAAGCTGGGCGTCCCTCAGGTCGTAGCCGACCTGCTCTGGCAGCGCGGGCTGGAAACTTCCGCCCAAATGGATTCGTTCCTCTCGCCGGGGCTGCGCCACCTCTCGCCCCCGGACTGCTGGCCCGGCATGCGGGAAGCGGCCGATGCGCTGGAACAAGGCATCCGGGAAGGGCGCAAAGTCCTCATCTGGGGCGACTACGACGTGGACGGCATCACCGGCGCTACGCTCATCCTGCAAACCCTCCGCTTCCATGACGTGCCCTCGTCGGTACACCTCCCTGACAGGCGGAAGGAGGGCTACGGCCTCAACATCCCTGAAATCGAACGCCTCGCCGCCGAGGAAGGGCCGGGCGTCCTGCTGACCGTGGACTGCGGCATCAGCGATGTGAAGGCCGTGGAACGGGCCAGGGAGCTGGGCTTTATGGTGGTGGTGTCCGACCACCACATGCCGCCAGCCGAGCTGCCGCCAGCCCACGCGATCACCAACCCGCGCCTCAGCGAAGACAACCCCTGCCCGCATCTGGCGGGCGTGGGCGTGGCCTTCTTCCTTATGGCCGCCCTCAACGGCAGGCTGGAAGCCATGTCGGGCAAGCGCATGGACATGCGGCAGGTGCTGGACCTCGTGGCCCTCGGCACGCTGGCGGACATGGTTTCGCTCACGGGGCAAAACCGCATCCTCGTCAAAAACGGCCTGCTCAAAATTGCGGAGGCCAAACGCCCCGGCCTCGCCGAACTCAAGGGGGCCAGCGGCTTTTCCCCCGTGGCGGCCCTCGGCGCGGGCCAAGTGGTCTTCAACCTCGCCCCGCGCATCAACGCCGCCGGGCGCCTGGGCAGCCCCACGCTGGCCCATGACATGCTGCTCACGCCCTCGCACGACGAGGCCGCCAAACTTGCCCAGACCCTGACCGCCCTGAACGACGAACGCCGCGCCGAAGAAGATCGCATCTACAAGGAAGCGATCGAACAAGCCGAGGCCCACCCCAAACGGCTGGGCTTCGTGCTGTACGGCGAGGACTGGCATCAGGGCGTCATCGGCATCGTGGCGTCGCGCATCGTGGAAGCCTACTACCGCCCGGTGCTGATCCTCTGTTCCGACGGGGAAACCTTGAAGGGATCAGGCCGCTCCGTCCCGGAATTCGACCTCCACGCGGGCCTCACGCGCTGCGCCGACATCCTGCTCGGCTTTGGCGGGCACAGGCAGGCCGCGGGGCTGCGTATCGCCCCCGGCCGCCTGGACGAACTGCGCGAGCGTTTCGATGCCGTCATCCGGGAGGAGCTTGGGGAAGAACCGCTCACGCCCTCTTTAAAGATTGATGCGGAAATGCCCTTTTCGCAGGCCTCGGACTTCACCGTCCTGAAGGGGCTCGAACTGCTCCAGCCCTTCGGCATCGGCAACCCCGAACCCATCTTCGCCTCGCTGCCCCTGCGGGTGAAAAAGCGCAAGGCGTTCGGCCATTCCCGCGAGCACATCTCGCTTGAGGTGACGGAAGAAGGCTCCGGCATCACCCTCCAGGCCAAGGCGTGGCGGCAGGCGGATCAAATCCCCGAAAACATACAGGGGCAACGCATCCGGCTCGCGTACACGCCGGGCATCAACACCTACAACGGCATCGCCTCGGTCGAACTGCGCGTCAGGGACTGGGAAGTGCTGTAAGCCGGGAAGTCCGGGGCGGCGTGCAATCCGCTTTTCAAGCGGCACCCTCTTCCCTATACTAAGGGGAGCCGCCGTGTCCGGCGGACTCTTTCATCTTTTATGGAGACAATCATGCAGAGCATCCGTATTGCCGTTCTGACGCTCGCCCTGTGCTTCGGCGCGGGCCTCCTGCCCATTCAGGGCCATGCCGCCGCGCCCCTGCCCAAAGTCAAAATCGAAACAAACATGGGCGACATCGTCGTTGAGCTGAATCCCGCGAAAGCGCCCAAAACCGTCAGCAACTTCTTGTATTACGTGAAATCCGGCTTCTACAACAACACGATCTTCCACCGCGTCATCAACGGGTTCATGATTCAGGGCGGCGGCCATACCGCCGACATGCAGGAAAAGGCCACCACCCGCAAGCCCGTGGTCAACGAAGCCGGGAACGGCCTCAAAAACGACGCCTACACCATCGCCATGGCCCGTACCAGCGATCCCGACTCCGCCACGTCGCAGTTCTTCATCAACGTAGCGAACAACGATTTCCTGAACCACAAAAACGAAACGCCGTCCGGCTACGGCTATGCCGTGTTCGGGAAGGTCGTTCAGGGGCAGGACGTTGTAGACCGCATCAAGGCCGTATCCACCGGCAGCTACGGCCCCTATCAGGACGTTCCGAAAACGCCCGTGATCATCAAGAGCATCGTGCCTGCCCAATAGATGATTTTTTCATGCGTTTTCCGCATATTAGAAACATATTGAAAAAAAATTCGGAAAAAAGCGAAAAAAAGCTTGCCAAGACGGGAGAGTTTGCGTAGTTATTCTCCCTGTCGAGCCGGGGTAGCTCAGTTGGTAGAGCAGGGGACTGAAAATCCCCGTGTGGGCAGTTCAATTCTGTCCCCCGGCACCACTTGGAAATACAGGGCTTGTGTTGACAAAACACAAGCCCTTTTTCGTATCCATCACCCCAAAGGCCGCCCCTTTCCTACAGGGATGGCGGCCCCTTTCCTTTGCGGCTATATCGTAAGCCACGCGCACCTTTCACCTCCCGCTTGTCCAGGGAGGGCCTATACCCCTTTGTGGGGCCGCCTTCGGAAAAGCCCCAAACGTGGCTGGCCCGTCTTATTCAAAGCAAGGCATCATGCTTTTTATAGACGCGCTCAGCCCTCCGTTTATCGGCTTGAGGAAGGGGCCCTCGGCACGGGAAGGCCCCTCTGCGCTCCAGCCGTCACGGATTCCCTTAAAGCCCCGTGCCCCGCTCTTCCCCCATTCCTTGCCCTAGCAGATCCCGCCGACAGTATCGGCCTGCTGCAACTGCTCCTCAAGCATGGCGTTCTGCGCGGCCTCGAACGTGCGCAGGCTCTCTTCAAACAACCGCATGTAATACAAAGAATTGCCGAAAAGCGCGACCATAAGCGTACCCGCCTCGATTTCCTCTGGCGAGGTATATGACTTGCGATTGCCTTCCATTGTCTCAAGAGCCGCTCCGAGCTGCTTGATCAGCTCTTTGATGCCCATCTGCGGGACATCCACACCGTCAACCTCACGCGTAGGGAACCTCTTTTCCATATCCATAAGCCTTCCTCCAAATCTTTGGCCGATCTTTATGATGATTGCCCGTTTCGCACAACCCGCCGCATGGAAACGGGAGGCGGCTTGACAGAGCGCTTCTGTTCGCGTATTGGGTTGAGTTCTGCCTTGCCTGTTTCATCGCGTCCGAGAGGGCGACTCTGGGAACAGGCCATAGTCCACAAGGAGGATCTTGGCATGAGAAAGTTTGAAACCCTGCTGCTCCTTTCCCCGGAGCTGGCTGCCGATGCGCGTGAAGCGTTGCTTGGCACCTTCACGGGTGTCATCGAACGCGCCGGCGGTCGGTTTGCCGCGGATCACTGGGGCATGCGCGACCTCGCCTACCCTGTCCGCAAACAGATGCGCGGTTACTATGTGCGCCTCGAATATGTCGCCCCCGGCGACACCGTGGCTGAACTCGAACGCATCATCCGCATCAGCGACGGCGTGTTCAAGTTCCTTACCGTAAAGCTGGCCGACGCGGCCGAGGAGGTTGCGTAACATGGCCTTCAAGAAAAAATTTGCCCCTCGCCGCAAGTTCTGCCGTTTCTGCGCCGATGCGGAACTGCCGCTGGATTACAAGCGCCCCGACATCCTGCGCGATTACATCACGGAACGCGGCAAGATCATTGCCCGCCGCATCACCGGCACCTGCGCCAAGCACCAGCGTCTGCTCTCCACCGAGATCAAGCGCGCCCGTCAGATGGCCCTGCTGTTCTACACCGCCGGCCATTCCTCTGACGTGAAGAAAAAGAGCAACATCTAAGGAGACCCGGTATGAAAATCATTCTTCGTGCCGATGTGGAAAACCTGGGTCGCCTTGGCGATGTGGTGACGGTTAAGGCCGGTTATGGCCGCAACTACCTGTTGCCTCAGGGCCTGGCCATGCTGGTCACCCCCGGTAACCTCAAGGCTTTTGAACTGGAACGCAAGAAGCTGCAGGCCCGTATGGATGCCCTGCGCGCCGCCGCCGACGACCTCGCCGGCAAGCTGGAAGGCCTCGTTCTTCCGATCGTCATGCGCGTGGGCGACAATGACAAGCTCTACGGTTCCGTGACCACCGCCATCATCGGCGATGCGCTGGCCGCTCAGGGCATCGAAGTGGATCGTCGCCGCATCCTGCTCGACCATCCCATCCGTACCCTCGGCGATCACCCTGTCCGCGTGCGTCTGCATGCCGACGTCATCGCTTCCCTCACCGTGAAGGTTGTCTCCGAAGACAAGGCTCACCTCGTTGAAGAGGAAGCCGCCGAAGCCCCGGCCGAGGCCCCGACGGAAGAAGCCGCCGAATAGTTTCCTGCGCCGCCCCCGGCCTTCACCGGGGGCGGCGGCTCGGCGGTGGGCTCCTCTGCTCTTCTTTTTCACGCGTCCCCAACAGAGGAATTTCCGCATGGCATCCCCTGCCGATCCTAATCGGGCGACGAACGATCTGCTTCGTCGAGTCCCCCCCCACAGCGTTGAGGCCGAACAGGCCGTTCTGGGGGGCATTTTTATCCGTAACAGCGTCTTCCACACGCTCGTGGACACGCTTTCCTCCGACGATTTTTATCTCCCCGCGCACCAGACGCTGTACACCTGCTTCCTCGAACTCTATCGCAAAAACGCGCCCATCGATCTCGTGTCGGTAGCGAGCTACCTCAAGGATCATGGACAGCTCGAAGCGGTGGGCGGAGCGGCCTACCTTTCGGAACTGGCGCAGACCGTCGTCAGCGGGGCCAATGCCGAATATTATTCCACCATCGTCCGCGACAAGTCGCTGCAGCGCTCCCTCATCGGCGCGTGTTCCGACATCATCAGCAACTGTTTTGACCAGTCGCGCAGCGTCGATGCCCTGCTGGACGAATCCGAACAGGCCGTCTTTTCCATCTCGGAACGCACCTCTGGCAAGGTCTTCAAGAGTTCCAAAGAGTTGGTCAACCGCGTTTTTGAGGAGCTGACCAAGCGCTTCGAGCAGAAGGAAGCCGTCACCGGCGTCACCACAGGCTACAACCGCCTTGATCAGATGACCGCCGGGCTCCAGCCTTCGGATCTCATCATTGTTGCGGCCCGCCCCTCCATGGGCAAGACCGCCTTCGCCCTGAACATGGCCATGCGCGCCGCCGTGCAGGACAATGTGCCCGTCGCCATCTATTCCCTCGAAATGTCGATGGATCAGCTTATGATGCGTATGCTTTGCGCATGGGGCAAGGTGGATCTGGGGCACCTGCGCCGGGGCTATCTCGACTCCGAGGAATGGAGCAGGCTCTACCACGCCGCCGACGTGCTTGGGCAGGCCCCCATCTACATCGACGACACGCCCGCGCTCTCGCCGTTGGAACTGCGCGCCCGCACCCGGCGGCTCAAGGCCGAATCCGGCGTGGGCCTCGTCATGGTGGACTACCTCCAGCTCATGCGCGGCTCCAAGCGGACGGATTCCCGCGAACAGGAAATTTCGGAAATCTCCCGCGCCCTCAAAGGGCTGGCGAAGGAAATGGATATTCCGGTCGTGGCGCTTTCGCAGCTCAACCGTAAACTGGAAGAGCGCACGGACAAGCGTCCGCTGCTGTCCGACCTCCGCGAGTCGGGCGCCATCGAGCAGGACGCCGACGTCATCATGTTCATCTACCGCGACGAGGTCTACCACAAGCAGCCCGACAACCCGCACAAGGGCTCGGCGGAAATCATCATCGGCAAGCAGCGCAACGGCCCCATCGGTACGGCGACGCTGGCCTATCTTGGTTCCTATACCGCATTTGAGGATCTTGAACCCGGACTGTCGCCCCAGCCTTCCGAAGCGGGCGGCGAATAACCTTCCTGAGGTACGCCATGAAACCACTCGCCCCCATAGCGCCAACGTCCATGCCCGATCTGGATCTCGTCGTGGAACAGTTGTGCGCGTCTTCCTCGCTTGAGGCGGTTCTGCACCACCCGCTGCACGATTCCCCCATGCCCTCGCTCGAAGAGCTCGGCGAGATCATGTCGCGCCTCAAGGCCGCGCTCTTTCCCGGCTACTTCGGTGTGTCCTGCGTGCATGTGGAATCCATGCGCTACCACCTCTCGGCCAATCTGGACTCCATTTTCCGCAAGCTGGCCGAACAGATCCGGCGCGGCGGCTGCTTCGCCTGCGCAAGCTACGCCACCGACTGCATGAGCTGTGAAGAGGTGTCCATGCGCAAGGCGATGGAGTTCATGCAGCGCCTCCCCCACATCCGCCGCCTGCTGGCGTCCGACGCCAAGGCCGCCTATGAGGGCGATCCCGCCGCGACCAGCGCCGGGGAGACCATTTTCTGTTACCCCTCCCTGCTCACCATGACGCACCACCGCATCGCGCACGAGCTGTACAGGCTCGGCGTGCCGGTCATCCCGCGCATCATTTCCGAGATGGCCCATTCCGCCACCGGCATCGACATCCATCCGGGCGCGACCATTGATGAGGAGTTCTTCATCGATCACGGGACGGGCGTGGTCATCGGCGAAACCGCGGTCATCGGCAAGGGGTGCCGCCTTTATCAGGGCGTGACCCTCGGCGCGCTGTCGTTCCCCAAGGACAGCGACGGCGTGCTGGTCAAAGGCGTTCCCCGCCACCCCATCCTTGAGGACAACGTCACCGTGTACGCCGGGGCGACCATTCTTGGGCGCATCACCATCGGCAGCGGCTCGATCATCGGCGGCAACGTCTGGGTGACGAAGGACGTGCCAGCCGGGACGAAGCTCGTGCAGAAGCTTTCCGCCCAGCCCACCGAAGAATCGCTTATGGGCAAGGCATAGCCATGAGAGCGCTGCTGCTTTGCGCCTGCCTCCTCGCCCTGCTCCTCGCCGGGTGTTCCGAGTCCGCCACCGTACGCGCCAAAGGCCAGTGGGAAGGCAGCGTATCCACGGGCGGATCGTTTTAGCTTGATTGGGTTGTTGATCGGGGGAGGGGAGAGGGAACCCTTCTGAAGAAGGGCTTCCCTCTCCCCTCCCCCGAACCCCCTCCCCTCTCCCTCCCAAGACTTTTGACCTTATCGAATCCCTCTT